>JAEWGQ010000245.1 GCA_023388235.1 Actinomycetes bacterium
CCCGGTACACCACGAGGGCCACGTCGTCCTCGGCCCGCGGGGGCGCCAGCGTGCGGAGCAGGTCGTCCGCGACCGCCGAGGTGCGCGCCCCGACGGGCTGCGCCGCCACCGCCGCCCGCAACCGCTCGATGCCGCGCGGCAGCCCCTCGCCCCGCCGCTCGACCAGCCCGTCCGTGTAGACCACGACGAGGTCGCCGTCGCCGAGCGGCTCGACCGCCTCCGTGCGCCGCGCGCTGCCGACCGCGAGCGCCGCGCCCCGTGCGCGGTCCAGCAGCTCGACGCTGCCGTCCGCCCGGCGCAGCACCGGGGGCAGGTGCCCCGCCACGGCGTAGGTCAGCGTGCGCTCCTGCTCGTCCGCGACCGCGCAGAACACGGTGGTGCAGTCGGCGCCCGGCAGCGTGCGGGCGAACCGCTCCAGCCCGTCGAGCACCGCGGCCGGGCTCGGCGAGTCCAGCAGCAGCGCGCGGGTCGCGGCCCGCAGCTGCCCCATCCGCGCCGCGGCGTCCAGCCCGTGGCCCACGCAGTCCCCCACGACGACGGCCCGCCGGCCGGGGCCGAGGCCCACCACGTCGTACCAGTCGCCGCCGACCGCCAGCTCGCCCGAGGCCGGCCGGTACCGCGCGGCGATCCCGGGCTCGGTCGCGACCGCCGGCAGGATCGCCGCCTGCAGGGTGTCGCTCACCGTCCGGAGCGTGTCGACCTCGCGCCGGTGCCGCAGGGCGCCGCTCACGGCCGCACCCACGGTGGACGCGACGAGGTGCAGGAACGCCGCGTACCCCGCGTCCCAGGGCCGCCGGCCCGCCGCCGTCAGCGCGATGGCCCCGCACGGCGCGACGTCGCCCGCGCCCGTGAGCGGTGCGACCAGGGTGCGGCCACGCTCCTCGGCGACACCCGAGGCCGCCACCCGCGCGAGCTGGTCGGCCGCGACGCCCGGGCCGCGCGCGCCCGTCGCCACCAGAGGGGCGAGGGCGCCGCCCGACCCGCGCAGGTACAGCTCGGCCGCGGCGACGTCGTCGGACCCGGCGAGCAGGTCGACGCTCTCGCGGGCGATCGCCGCGAGGTCGTCCCGCGTCGTGGTGAGGCGGGCCGACAGGTCGCCGAGCAGCCGCATCCGGCGACGCTCCACGACCTGCCCGGTGGTCTCGGTCGCGATGTCGAGCAGGCCGCGCACCACGTCCGCGGAGTCCCGCAGCGGCGAGTACGAGTAGGTGAAGAACACGTCCTCCTCGTACCCGGAGCGGCGCGTGACGAGGTGCTGGTCCACGCGCCAGGTGGGCTCGCCGTCCCGCAGCACCCGCTCGACCGACGGCCGGATGTCGTCCCAGACGTCCTTCCAGACCTCGGCGAGCGGGGAGCCCATCGCGCCCGGGTGCTTCTCGGAGCCCAGCATGTCCCGGTAGCCGTCGTTGTAGATCATCGTGAGCTCCGGGCCCCACGTGACCAGGACGGGGAACCGCGTCGTGAAGCACATCTCGACCGCCACCCGCAGCGCCGTCGGCCACGTGCTCGGCGACCCGAGCGGGGTCTCGCCCCAGGCGACGTCACGTGCCAGGGCGCCGGTCGCGCTGCCTGCCGTGACGCGGCGGAACCACGGGGTCCTCACGCGCCGACAGTACGCGTCAGCCGGCCCGTCGTCGCGCCGCGCCGCCGCCGGCCCGCTGCGCGGCGACCAGCGCGGCGAGCGCCAGGGCGGCGCCGGCCAGCTGCCAGCCGTTCAGCGCCTGCCCGAGCACCGCCCAGCCGAGTCCCGCGGCGACCACCGGGCTGAGCAGGCCCAGGAAGGACACCCGCGCGGCCGGCAGCCGCTCCACGCCGCGGAACCACAGCGCGTACGCCAGGGCCGTGCCCAGCAGCCCCAGGTACGCCAGGCCGCCGACCGCGCCCGCGTCCAGGCCGTCCGGCAGCCCCTCGACCGCCAGGGTCAGGGGCACCAGGAGCAGCCCGCCGGCGGTCAGCTGCCACCCGGTGAACGCCAGCAGCGGGACCGGCCGGCCCCAGCGCGCGGTCAGCACCACCCCCAGGCCCATCGCGACGGCGCCGCCCAGCCCGGCGAGCACGCCGACCGCGTCCAGCCGCGCCGACGCCCGGAGCACCAGCAGGGCGACGCCCGCCACGCCCGCGAGACCGGCGAGCACCGTCGCCGGGCGCACCCGCTGCCCGAGCAGCAGCGCGCCGAGCCCCGCGACGACCAGCGGCTGTACCGCCCCGAGCGTCGCGGCGACCCCGCCCGGCAGCCGGTACGCCGCGACGAACAGCAGCGCGAAGAACACCCCGATGTTGAGCGCGCCCAGCACGGCCGCACGCCACCACCACCCGCTGCGCGGCAGCCGCCGGGTCGCCAGCACCAGCAGCAGCCCCGCCGGCAGCGCGCGCAGCGTCGCGGCGAGCAGCGGGCGGCCGGCGGGCAGGAGCTCCGTGGTGACGAGGTACGTCGTGCCCCACAGCGCCGGGGCGACCGCCGTGGTCAGCGTCAGCGCGAGGGCCGCGGTGAGGGCGGGGCGGGCAGCGGCGGGCGCCGCCGGGGCACGGACGGGACGGACCCCTGCGGGCACCTCGTGCGTCATCGCCGGTCTCCGTCCCCGCCGTCGTCCATTGCTTAGTTACTAAGATACTTGCGACAGAGCGACTGTCAAGCGGTCGCGTGCCACACTCGGACCATGACCGAGCCGGACGGGGTCGACCGCATCCTCGAGCAGTGGCGCCGCGAGCGCCCCGACCTCGACACCGAGGCGATGGGCGTCTTCGGGCGGCTGTTCCGGCTCGCCCGCGCCGGGGGTGACGCGACAGCGGCCGCCTACGCCCGCTCCGACCTCACGCGCGGGGACTTCGACGTGCTCGCCACGCTCCGGCGCGCGGGGCCCGAGCGGTCCCTGTCCCCCGGCGGGCTGTCCGCCACGCTCATGCTGACGTCCGGCGGGATGACGCAGCGGCTCGACCGGCTCGAGCGCGCCGGGCTCGTGCGGCGCAGCCCGGACCCCGCCGACCGGCGGGCGCTGCGCGTGAGCCTCACCGAGCGCGGCGTCGAGGTCGTGGACCGCGCCGTGGCGGACGGGCTCGAGGCCGAGCGGCAGCTGCTGGCGGACATCCCGCCGCAGCGGCGCCGGGAGATCGACGCGGTGCTGCGCGAGCTGCTCGCCGCCGTCGACCGGGCGGCCGCGACCCGTCCCCCGGGCGGTGCCGCCCGGCCCTGAGCCGCCGCCCGCGACCTTCTCGCGCAGGTGCTGGGCCGCTTCCGCCTGCTCCGGCATCAGCTCAGCCTGCGCGTACTCAGGATCGGGCGCGGCGACC
>JAEWGQ010000193.1 GCA_023388235.1 Actinomycetes bacterium
GACGAGACCACCCTGCTGCCCCCGCTCGCGGCGCCGGCCCCGGGTCGCCGTGCGGCGGGATCCGCGCACCGCCCGCTCCCGGAGCTCGCCGCCCTGGCCGCCGCCGGCCGGTCGGCGTCGCAGCTCGTGTGGCACCGCGTGCGCCGGGGGCAGCGCCTGGTCGCGACCCTGCGGTCCGACGGGCTGATCGAGCTCGAGGACGGCAGCCTGCACGCGCACCCGGACGCCGCGGCGTCGGTGGCCGCGGACCTGGAGACGCCCACGGACGGCTGGCGGGTCTGGCGGTTCGGCGAGGAGGGGCCGACGCTCGGCGAGGCCGTCGGCGTCAGCCGCTGACGCTCACGTCCAGCCGTACGCCGCCGTCCAGCGGCTGATCTCGGCGTACACCTTGGCGCGCACGGGCGCGGGCGACAGGACCAGGTCGTGCAGCCCGCCGGTGATCCGCACGACGGACACCACCGGTCCCAGCTGGACCGCCCGCCGCGCGAGCAGCTCGACGTCGAGCACGACGTCCGCCGACCGCATGTCCTCGCTCCAGCGCGGGCTGATGACCGTGCGGGCGGACGCGAGCATGAGCACGGGCACGGGGATGTGCAGCCCGCGCGCCACCTCCGCGTGCCCGGCGAGGATCGCGGCCAGCCACCCGGCGCGCACCGGGAAGGACGGCACGGGCCGCCAGGTCTCGTCGTACGTCCACTCGCCGCCGTCGGCCGCGCGGAGCGTGCGCCCGTAGTAACCGGGGTCGATGTTCGGCAGCGGCACCTTCGGCTGCAGGCGGGCGAGCCGGGCGATCGCGGGTGCGCTGACGTGCCGCACGACGGCGGCGCCCTGGAGCTCGAGCCACGGCGAGTTCAGCACGAGGCCGTGCACCCGGCCGGGGTGCCGGTTCGCCCACAGCACGCTGATGAGCCCGCCGGTGGAGTGCCCCATGATCATCACGCGGGCGAACCGGCCGAGGTCGCGGTGGATCTGGTCGAGCGCCGCCTCGATCTCCTCGTCGTACGTGCGCAGGTCGTCGACGTAGCCGGGGGTCTGGTGCGGGCGCAGCGAGCGGCCGTACTTGCGCAGGTCGAGCGCGTAGAACGCCGCGCCCTGCGCGTGCCAGAACTCCGCGAGCCCCGTCTGGAAGAAGTAGTCCGACCAGCCGTGCAGGTACAGGACGGCGCGGGACGGGCGCACGGGCTCGGCGGTGGGGGGCGCGTACCGCACGAGGCTCGCGACGACCTCGCCCTCGTCGTCGGGCGCGAGCTCGATGGTCCGGACCCGGTAGTCCTCGCCGAGGACGTCGGGCTGCCAGCGGCCGGCCATCGCGTTCCCCCTAGATCTCGGCGACGACCTTGCCGAACTGGTCCCCGCGCGCCAAGCGTGCCAGGCCCTCGCCGACCCGGGCCAGCGGGACGGTGGAGTCCACGACGGGGCGCACGCCGGTCCGCGCGAGGAACGCGAGCAGCTGCTCGAGGTCCTGGCGGCTGCCCATCGTGGCGCCGAGCACCGCGATCTCCAGGAAGAACAGCCGCTGGATCTCCATCGCCGCGGGGTCGCCGGTGGTGGCGCCCGCGACGACCACGGTGCCGCCGGGGCGCACGGAGCGCACGGAGTGCGACCAGGTCGCGGCGCCGACGGTCTCGACGACGAGGTCCGCCCGGGCGGGCAGCCGGTCGCCGGGGGCCACCGCGCCGGCGGCGCCGAGCTCGAGCGCCCGCGCGCGCCGGTCCGCCGAGCGGCTGGTGGCCCAGACCTCGAGGCCGGCGGCTGCCGCCAGAGTGATCGCCGCCGTGGCGACGCCGCCGCCCGCGCCCTGGACCAGCACGCGCTGCCCGGGCTGGGCGCGGCCCGTCACGAACAGCATCCGGTACGCGGTGAGCCACGCCGTCGGCACGCAGGCCGCCTCGGCGAACGACAGCTCCGCCGGCTTGGCGACGAGGTTCCAGGTCGGCACCGCCACCTGCTCGGCGAGCGTCCCGGGGTAGCGCTCCGACAGCAGCGACCGGGGCTCGTCCGGTCCGACGCCGTGGCCGGAGGCGCCGCCGACGACGGCGTGCACGACCACCTCGCGCCCGTCCGCGGTGACCCCGGCGGCGTCGGTGCCGAGGATCATCGGGAGCTGCTCGGCGCGCAGCCCGACGCCCCGCAGCGACCACAGGTCGTGCTGGTTCAGCGCGGCCGCGCGCACGTCCACCGTCGTCCAGTGCTCCCGGGGCTCCGGTGCCGGGCGCTCGCCGACCACCAGGCCGGCGACGGGGTCCTCGGGGGCGAACCGGTCCACGTACGCAGCGAGCATGCGCCCAACCTAGCCCCCGGGACGCCCCGGGCGCGGGGCTCAGAGCAGCGGCAGCATCCGCCCGAGGTCCGGCACGGCGTCCGAGGTGAACCGTGGGGCGAGCGCGGCGGCGAGCACGTCGACGTCGTACGGCAGCCGCCCGGCCGCCAGGCGCACCCAGGTGAGGGGCTGCACGATCTCCAGCTCCCAGCCGCCCCGGGCGCGCACGATCCGCAGCAGCTCCTGCGCCACCAGGTCCAGGGCGTCGCCGTCGAGCGGGCCGCCGGACGTCACGCCGTCGCCGAGCCCGCCGGCGGGGCCGAGGCCGCCGGGGACCCCGGGCCGGGGCCCGACGCCGTCGCCCAGCTCCGCGCGGCTGCCCGGCGCGGCACCGCGGGCCCGGGCGAGCGAGCGCTGCAGGTCGTCCGCGTGCACCACCAGCTCGGTGACGCGCGAGGCGATCATCGTCGACAGCAGCACGGGTCCGCGGCGGGCCTGCACCACCACGTCGGCGGGGCCGAGCGCGTCGACGCGGGCGAACGCCTCGGCGACCAGGGCGTCGACGTGGCGCAGCGGGTCGTCGGCGATCTGCCCGGCGAGCTCGCGGGTGACGCGGTCGATGTCCGCGGCCCGGCCGGCGTACGTGCCGAGGTACTCGGCGAGCGTGAGGGGCACCGTGCCGGCGGGCGCGGGCTCGCACGCGGCGAGGGCGCTCATCGCCCGGCCCAGGTGCGCGACGAGGTCCGCGACGGTCCACCCGTCGAGGATGCTCGGGGCCCCGCCGTCGCCGGCGGCCACCACGTCCCCGACCCACGCGCGCAGCGTGCCCCACTGCCGGCGCAGCACGTCCGCGCGCTCGGTGACGTCCCCCGGCCTGCTCGCTCCCATGCGCCCAGCGTCCCACGCCCCGGCGGCCGGTCACCGGCCCGTCCACGACCCGCGCGGGGTGCCGGGGCCCGGGCGGGGGTCAGCGGGTGAGGTGGTCGCGGACCAGCGGGCCGAGCTGCTCGTGCTCGATGAGGAACCCGTCGTGCCCGTACGGCGTGCGCAGGGTCCGGACCGGGCCCGCGCCGGGGATGCCGGCGGCGATGCGCTCCGCCTGGGCGGGCAGGAACAGGCGGTCGGAGTCGACGGCCACGACGAGGGTGTCCGCGGTGACCGTGGCGAGCGCAGCCTCGACCCCGCCGCGGTCGCGCCCGAGGTCGTGCGTGATCATCGAGCGGGTCAGCACCGCGTAGGTGTTGGCGTCGAACCGGCGGGCCAGCTTGTCCCCGTGGTGGTCGAGGTAGGACTGGACGGCGAACCGGCCGCCGTCCAGGGGCTCCTCGCCGCCCTGCGGGATGCGGCCGAAGCGCTGGTCGAGCTCGGCGGCGCTGCGGTACGTCTGGTGGGCGATCTGCCGCGCCAGGCCGAGCCCGACGTGCGGGCCCTCGCCGTCCGGGGCGTCGTAGTAGTCGCCGCCGCGGTACCGCGGGTCGGCGGCGAGGGCGGCGAGCTGGGTGTGGAACGAGGCGATCTGGTCGCCGGACGTCTGCGCGGTGGTGGCGATCGCCGCGAGCCGGCGGACGCGGTGCGGCGCGGTGACGGCCCACTCGAGCGCGCGCTGCCCGCCCATGGACGCGCCGACGACGAGCGCCCAGGACCCGATGCCCAGCGCGTCGGCGAGCCGGAGCTCGGCGGCGACCTGGTCGCGCACGGTGAGCTGCGGGAACCGGCTGCCCCACGGCCGCCCGTCCGGCGCGGTGCTCGCGGGGCCGGTGCTGCCCTGGCAGCCGCCGAGCACGTTGGGCGCGACGACGAACCAGCGGTCGGTGTCGATCGGCGCGCCCGGGCCGACGAGCGTGGACCACCAGCCGGGCGTGGGGTGGCCCGGGCCGGCGTCGCCGGTGACGTGCGAGTCGCCGGTGAGCGCGTGCAGCACGAGGACGGCGTTGGAGCCGTCCGCGGCGGGCGTGCCCCAGGTCTCGTAGGCCAGGCGGACGGCGGGCAGGTGACCGCCGGCCTCGAGGTCGAGCGGGCCGAGGTCGGCGAACTGCCGGCGCCCGACGGGGTCGCCCTCGCGCCACGCGGACGAGGCGCGCGGCGGGGTGGCGGGGAGGTCCCGGCGGCGCCGGTGGGTGCGGTGCTCGGGCACGGCCGGCCGTCCTGGTGCGGGTGCGCCGACGGGCGCCGCGGCGGTCGCGGCGCCCGTCGGTCGGGTGGAGGGGGTCACGGTGCTGCTCAGGCCCCCTTGGCGGCCCGGAACCCGGCGTCGAGGTCGGCGAGGATGTCCTCGATCCCCTCCAGGCCGACGGAGAGCCGCACGAGCCCGGGGGTGACCCCGGACAGCGCCTGCTCCTCGGGCGTGAGCTGGCTGTGCGTGGTGGACGCCGGGTGGATCACCAGCGACCGCACGTCGCCGATGTTGGCGACGTTGGAGTGCAGCTCGAGGGCCGACACGAACGCCTGGCCCGCGTCGGCGCCGCCGGCGATCTCGAACGCGAGGACGGCGCCGGTGCCGTTCGGGGCGTACTTGCGGCCGAGCTCGTACTGCGGGTGCGACGGCAGGCCGGCGTACGTCACGGAGAGCACGTCGTCGCGCGCCTCGAGCCACTCGGCGACGCGGCGGGCGTTGGCGACGTGCCGCTCGATGCGCAGGGACAGCGTCTCGAGCCCCTGCGCGATGAGGAACGCGTTGAACGGGCTGATCGCCGCGCCGAGGTCGCGCAGCAGCTGCACCCGCGCGCGCAGGATGTACGACAGGTTGACGCCGAACGCGCCGTCCGCGCCGAGGTCGCGGGCGAACACGAGGCCGTCGTAGGACGGGTCGGGCTGGTTGAACGAGGGGTACCGCTCCGGCTCGGCGCCGAAGTCGAAGGTGCCGCCGTCCACGATCACGCCGCCGATGGCGGTGCCGTGCCCGCCCAGGTACTTGGTGGCGGAGTGCACGACCACGTCGGCGCCCCACTCCAGCGGGCGGATGAGGTACGGGGTCGCGACGGTGTTGTCGACGATCAGCGGGACGCCGGCGGCGTGCGCGACGTCGGCGACGGCGGCGATGTCGAGGACGTCCTGCTTCGGGTTCGGCACGGTCTCGGCGAAGAACGCCTTGGTGTTCGGGCGGACGGCGTCGCGCCACGCCTGGGGGTCCTGCGGGTCGGACACGAAGGTCGTCTCGATGCCGTAGCGCGGCAGCGTGTGCCGGAGCAGGTTGTAGGTGCCGCCGTACAGGCTCGGGCTGGCGACGACGTGGCTGCCGGCCTCGGCGACGTTGAGGATCGCGTAGGACTCGGCGGCCTGCCCGGAGGCGAGCAGCAGGGCGCCGACGCCGCCCTCGAGCGACGCGATCCGGTTCTCGACGGCCTCGACCGTCGGGTTGCCGATCCGCGTGTAGATCGGCCCGAGGTCCTTGAGGGCGAACCGGTCGGCGGCGACGCCGGCGTCCGGGAACACGTAGGACGTGGTCTGGTAGATCGGCAGGGCGCGGGCGCCGGTGGCGGCGTCCGGGGTCTGGCCGGCGTGGATCTGGCGGGTCTCGAAGGACCACTGGGGCTGCGTCATCTCGGCTCCTGGCTGGTGCGGGCTGCTGGCGGGGTGGGGGACGGCGGTGCGCACGCGCGTCGTGCCAGGAGAGGTCCGGGCCGGGGGTGCCGGTGTGCGGCTGCCCCGGCGGTGTCGCCTTCAGCGGGGGAGCCGGTGCCGCGGGCCGGTGGACCGGTCTGCGGGCACAGCCGAGCGTGCGCTGGTCAGCGACACATTCGGCGGGACATGCCGCCCACAGTACGGAGCGCGTACCGGCTGGCGGAACCACCGTCTTGCGATGTGAGATGCGTGTCCACCGACCGGGCGGGACGCCGCCCGGCCGTGCCGGCCGAGCCCCTGCGACGGCGCGGCCGAGGGGGCCCGACGCGTCCGCGCGGGTGAAACCCGGCCCCGGGTGTCCGGTTCGTCCCGAACCACGCCGATGTGACTCATGTGAACGGTGTGACGGCTGTTCACTTGTGTGAATCAACGGGGTAGCGTTCCCGCGGGGCGCGCCGGACGACCGGCACCCCGGGGGCCGCGCGACGAGCGGCGGCGCCGGGCAGGACGACGAGAGGTGGACGTGGTGCGGACGACGGGACGAGTGCGGGCAGGGCGCGCCGCCGCTGCCGTGATCACGACGGCGGTGCTGCTGGTGCCCGCGGGCGGTGCGGCCCTCGCCGACCCCGACGTCAGCGACCAGGACGTGCGCGACGCGCACCGGGCGGTGACCAGCGCGGCGAGCGCCGTGGCGGGCATCGAGGTGCGGCTCGCCGAGCTCAGCACCCGCGCCGACGAGGCCGAGGTCGCCGTCCAGCGCGCCGGCGAGAGCTACGCCCAGGCGCAGGCCGACCTGGCGGGAGCCCAGCAGGAGGCGCAGCGCGCGTCCGAGCAGTACGACCAGGCGACCGAGCAGTTCGCGTCCGCGCGCGCCACGCTCGTGGCCATCGCCCGCGAGGCCGCCCGCTCCGGCGGCTCCATGGACACCGTGCAGGCGCTGCTCTCCGCCGACGGCTTCGAGGACGTCGTCGCCCGCAGCGAGGGCCTGTCGCGGGTGAGCGACAAGGCCGACCAGGCGGTGCAGACCTACCTCGCCGCCGAGCAGGTCGCCACCACCCTGAAGTCGCAGGCCCAGGAGGCCGAGCAGGCGCAGAAGACCGCGGCCGAGGACGCGCAGACCGCGCTCGACGCGGCGGAGCAGGCGCAGACCGACGCCGACGCGGCGCTCGCCGCCACCCAGACCGAGCGCCAGTCGCTCATCGTGCAGCTCGCCGCGGCGCGGGACACCAGCGCCGAGGTCGAGGCCGCGCGCCAGGACCAGATCGACGCCGAGCGCCGGCAGCGGGCCGAGGCCGCGGCGCAGGCCGAGCGGACGCAGGCGCCCGCGCCCACCGCGCC
>JAEWGQ010000346.1 GCA_023388235.1 Actinomycetes bacterium
GGAGGCGTTCCTGGCCGCCGTGCTCGCCACCCGCCGCGACCGCGAGCTCGCCGCGAGCGCCCGGTCGGCGGCCCGCGCGGCGCACGAGGCGGTCGCCCTGCAGCGCCTGCCGCACGGGGTGCCCGACCCCGGTCGCTGACCGGCGGGCGGCGGCGTCCACCCACGTCGTGGACACCGGCGACCCGGTCGCGCGGCGGGGTCGTACCGTGACGGGCGTCGGCGCACGACGCGACGTCGCGAGGAGGAACGGTGCAGGCACAGCTCGACCAGGTCCTGGTCCAGGTGCTCGAGCGGAACCCGGGTGAGCCCGAGTTCCACCAGGCGGTCCGGGAGGTGTTCGCGAGCCTCGGTCCCGTGCTCGCCCGGCACCCGCAGTACGTGGACGCGGCGGTGCTGGAGCGGTTGTGCGAGCCCGAGCGGCAGATCGTGTTCCGGGTGCCGTGGGTCGACGACGCCGGCCGGGTGCGGATCAACCGCGGGTTCCGCGTGCAGTTCAGCACCACGCTGGGCCCGTCGAAGGGCGGCCTGCGGTTCCACCCGTCGGTGAACCTCGGCATCGTCAAGTTCCTCGGCTTCGAGCAGATCTTCAAGAACTCCCTGACGGGCATGCCGATCGGCGGCGGCAAGGGCGGGTCCGACTTCGACCCGCGCGGCCGGTCCGACGCGGAGGTCATGCGGTTCTGCCAGTCGTTCATGACGGAGCTCGCGCGGCACATCGGCGAGTACGTGGACGTGCCCGCGGGCGACATCGGCGTCGGCGGCCGCGAGATCGGCTACCTGTTCGGCCAGTACAAGCGGATGACCGGCCGGTACGAGTCCGGCGTCCTGACCGGCAAGGGCGTCACCTGGGGCGGGTCGCTGGTCCGCACCGAGGCCACCGGCTACGGCGCCGTGCTGTTCGCCGAGGAGATGCTGCGCACCGCGGGCCGCTCGTTCGACGGGCAGCGCGTCGTGGTGTCCGGCTCCGGCAACGTCGCGATCTACGCGATTCAGAAGGCGCAGCAGCTGGGGGCGCACGTCGTGGCGTGCTCGGACTCCCGCGGCTACGTCGTCGACGAGCAGGGGCTGGACCTGGCGCTGGTGCAGCAGGTCAAGGAGGTCGAGCGCGGGTCGCTCGCCGCCTACGCGGAGCGCCGCGGCGGGTCCGCCCGCTACGTGCCGGGCCGCCGGGTCTGGGAGGTGGGCGGCACGGTCGCGCTGCCGTGCGCCACGCAGAACGAGCTGGACGAGGCGGACGCGCGGGCGCTGATCGCCTCGGGCCTGGTCGCCGTGTCCGAGGGCGCGAACATGCCGACGACGCCCGGCGCGGTGCAGCTGTTCCAGGACGCGGGCGTCCTGTTCGGGCCCGGCAAGGCCGCGAACGCCGGCGGCGTCGCGACCTCGGCGCTGGAGATGCAGCAGAACGCCAGCCGCGACTCGTGGTCCTTCGACTACACCGAGGACCGGCTCGCGGCCATCATGCGCAACATCCACGACCGCTGCGCGGCCACCGCCGACGAGTACGGCGCCCCGGGGAACTACGTCGTGGGGGCGAACATCGCCGGCTTCCTCAAGGTCGCCGACGCGATGCTGGCGCTCGGGGTGGTCTGACCCGGGCGGTCAGCAGACGGCCTCGTCGTCGTCGTCCACGAGCCGGTGCAGCAGGCGGAGCAGCTCCGCCTGCTCGCCGGGCTCCAGCCGGGCCAGCAGCTCCTCGCCGTGCGCGCGGCGCCGCCGGTCCGCGTCCGCCAGCACGGCGCGTCCGCGGTCCGTGACGGTGACGAGCGTGGCGCGCCGGTCGGTCGGGTCCGGCTCGCGCGCGACGAGGCCCGCGCGCTCGAGGTCGTCGACCAGCGACGTGATCGAGCGGGGGACGACGTCGAGCGCCGCGGCGAGGGCGGTCTGGCGCTGCGGCTCGGCGGCGCGCGCGACCACGCGGAGCAGCCGGTGGCGGGACGGGCTGAGGTCGGCCTGCGCCCGGACGTCGCGGCGCATGGTGTGCAGGGCGCGGCGCAGCAGCCAGAACAGCTCGTCCCCGGGGTGGGGTGCGGGGGTGACCGGGCTCATGCCCCCCACGATAGCGAGTCGAACACATAGAGAGGTACCCTCACTAAAGTTCGACCTCCGGGAGGCCCCATGTCCATGCACGGACCCATGCACGGCGGGCGCGGCGGCGGGATGGACGCGCGGTCGATGTACCGCTCGTTCCGCCTCGACCCGTCCGTCGCCCAGCGCCGGCTCACGCGCGACGTCCTGCGCCGCATCCTCGGCTTCGCCCGCCCCTACCGGCGGCTGCTCACCGTGTTCCTGGTGCTGGTCGCGCTCGACGCCGCCGTCGGCGCCGTCACGCCGCTGGTCTACCGGCGGATCATCGACGACGGCATCGCCCGCGGCCGCACCGGGCTGGTGCTGGGGCTCGCCGGCCTGGTCGCGCTGCTCGCCGTCGTCGCGGCCGGGCTCGCCCTCGCGTCGCGGTGGCTGTCCTCGCGGATCGGCGAGGGGCTGATCCTCGACCTGCGCACGCAGGTGTTCGACCACGTGCAGCGGATGCCGCTCGCGTTCTTCTCCCGCACCCAGACCGGCGCGCTGGTCCAGCGGCTCAACGGCGACGTCCTCGGCGCGCAGCAGGCGTTCACGTCCACGCTGTCGAACGTCGTGTCCAACGTGCTCACCGTGGTGCTCGTCATCGCGGCCATGCTGTCGCTGTCGTGGCAGATCACGCTGGTGTCGCTGGTGCTGCTGCCCGCGTTCGTGCTGCCCGTGCGCGCGATGGGCCGCCGGCTCGCCGCCGTCACGCAGGAGTCGTACACGCTGAACGCCGAGATGGGCCAGACGATGACCGAGCGGTTCAACGTCGCCGGCGCGCAGCTCGTCAAGCTCTACGGCCGCCCGGACGACGAGACCGCCGTGTTCGCCGGCCGCGCCGCGCGGGTGCGGGACATCGGCATCACCAGCGCCATGTACGGCGCCGTGTTCCGCATCGGGCTGACGCTGATCGCGGCCGTCGCCGTCGCCATCGTGTACGGGCTCGGCGGCGTGCTCGCCGTGCAGGGCTCGCTCACCATCGGCGTCGTCGT
Organism: Actinomycetes bacterium; assembly: GCA_023388235.1. Taxonomy (GTDB): domain Bacteria; phylum Actinomycetota; class Actinomycetes; order Actinomycetales; family Cellulomonadaceae; genus Cellulomonas. The sequence goes on from JAEWGQ010000346.1 coordinate 3,057, forward strand.
CGCGCTCACCACCTACCTCACGCGGCTGTACGGCCCGATCACGGCGCTGTCCAACGTGCAGGTCGACGTCATGACCACGCTCGTGTCGTTCGAGCGCGTCCTGGAGGTGCTCGACCTCGAGCCCAGCGTCGCCGACGCGCCCGACGCCGAGCCCCTGCCGGCCGACCTGCCGCGCACGGCGAGCATCGAGCTCGACGACGTGTCGTTCCGGTACCCCGCCGCGTCCGAGGTGTCGCTCGCGTCGCTGGAGTCGGTCGCGCGGCTCCAGACCGAGGTGCCCGGCACGACGCTGGAGCACGTGTCGTTCACCGTGCCGCACGGGCACCTGGTGGCGCTGGTCGGGCCCTCCGGCGCGGGCAAGACGACGATCTCGCAGGTCGTCGCGCGGCTCTACGACGTCACCGGCGGCGCCGTGCGGATCGCCGGGCACGACGTCCGCGAGGTCACGCAGGCCAGCCTCCGCGACGCCATCGGCATCGTCACCCAGGACGCCCACCTGTTCCACGACACGATCCGGGCGAACCTGCTGTACGCGAAGCCCGGCGCGACGGACGCCGAGATCGAGCAGGCGCTGCGCCGGGCGCAGATCCTCGACCTCGTGCACCGCCTGCCCGACGGCGTGGACACCGTGGTCGGCGACCGCGGCTACCGGCTGTCCGGCGGCGAGCGCCAGCGGCTGGCCATCGCGCGGCTGCTGCTCAAGGCGCCCCCGGTGGTCATCCTCGACGAGGCCACGGCGCACCTCGACTCGGAGTCCGAGGCCGCGGTGCAGCGGGCGCTGGGGGAGGCCCTGGAGGGCCGCACCGCCCTGGTCATCGCGCACCGGCTCTCGACCGTCCGCGAGGCGGACTCCATCGTGGTGCTCGACCAGGGGCGCGTCGTGCAGCAGGGCACGCACGCGGAGCTGCTCGCCGCCGGCGGGCTGTACGCGGAGCTGTACGAGACGCAGTACGCCGCGGCGCGGTAGCGCCCGGGGGTCGCCCGCCGCCCGCCGCGCCGGCGTCAGGCGGGGTCGGCGAGCGCCACGGCGTGCTCGGCCGCGCCGTCCGCGGCGAACCGCACCAGCCCCTCGGCCTCGGCCAGCGCCGCGGAC
>JAEWGQ010000381.1 GCA_023388235.1 Actinomycetes bacterium
CTCCGCGGCCCCGCCGCCCGCCCCGTCCGCGCGACCACCCGTCCGGCCGTCCGCGGGCAGCGCGCTCAGCACCTCCACCTCGACCGCGTCCTGCCCCGCGGACAGCAGGACGTCCACCCGCCCGCCGGCGGGCCCGTGCGCGGCGGCGTTCGTCAGCGCCTCCCGCGTGATCCGGTAGGCGGCGTGGTCGACGACGGCCGGCAGCGGCGGCGCCGACCCGCGCACGCGCACGTCCAGGCCCCGGTCGCGCGCGGTCGCCACCAGGTCGTCCAGGCGGTCCAGCCCGGCGGCCGCCGTGGTGCCGCCGGCCCCGGGCGCGCCGCGCAGCACGAGGATCATCGACCGCATCTCCGCGAGCGACGCGACCGCCTCGCCGCGCACCGCGGTGAGCGCCGCCCGGTCGCGGCCCTCGTCCGGTGCGCCGGACAGCGCCGCCTCGGCGTGGATCGCGATGGCCGACAGCCGCCCCGCGACCACGTCGTGCAGGTCCCGGGCCATGCCGGCGCGCTCCTCGCGGACGGCCGCCTCCAGGTCCAGGTCGGCGATGCGCTGCACGTCGGCGGCGTGTGCGCGGGCCAGGTCGGCGCGCTGGGCCTCGGACACGGCGAGCTCCGTGCGGCTGCGCACGTCCGAGCCCCACCACAGCGGCGTCACCAGGATCGCGACCGCCTGCAGCGCGGCCGCCAGCCCCTCGCGCAGCCCGCCGCCGAGCACCCACACGGCGACGGGTGCGGAGGCCGCGACGACGGTCACCACGGCGTGCAGGCCGCGGCGCCCGCGCGCGCGCAGGTGGATCTCGGCGGTGTACAGGGCGTCCACGAGCACCAGCAGCAGCCCGAGGCTGCCGCCGATCGCCAGGCCCGCGACGGCGGCGGCCGTGGCGACGAGCAGCACGACGGCCGGGTGGGCGCGCTTGACCGTCAGGGCGCCGCACGCCACGAGCAGCAGCCCCGCGTGCAGCCACCACGCGGCGGGGCCGGTCACCGCCGCGCCGGTCACGGACAGGCCCGCCCCGTGCAGCAGCAGGCCCGCCGCCAGGTACGCGACCGCGACGCCGCGGTCGTCGAGGCGGGGCAGCCGGGGCAGCCGGGGCAGGGAGGGCACGACGCCCATCCCAGCACGCCGCCCGCCCCGCCGGGTCCTCCGAACGGACGAGGCCGCGGCGCAGGATCGTGCGGACGGCCGACGACCGGCCGCGTGCCCGGCGGCGACGCTGCCGGGCATGGACCTGCTCGAGACCCTCCGCGCCAACCCCGTCGCCGCGCTCGTCGTCGCCTGCGAGGTGGCGTTCTGGGTGTTCCTGGCCGCCGCCGTCGTCACCCGGTACGCGTTCGGGATGCGGCGCACGTCGACGGTGCTGCTGCTGTGCGAGCCGCTGCTGGAGGTGATCCTGCTGGTGGCGACCGTCGGTGACCTGCTGCGGGGGTCGGAGGCGACGTGGACGCACGGGCTCGCGGCGCTCTACCTGGGGTTCACGGTGGCGTTCGGGAAGCGGACGGTGCGCGCCGTGGACGCCTGGGTGGCGCACCGGTTCTTCCACGGGCCGGCGCCGGTGCGGCCGCCGGAGCACGGGCCGGAGCGGCTGCGGTACGAGTGGGCGCTGTGGCTGCGGGTCCTGCTGGCGTGGGCCGTGGCGTGGGCGGTGCTCGGCGTGCTGCTGCTCGTGGCGCAGGGCCCGGGCGAGGCCGCCGCACAGCAGCGCGAGGTGCTGCTCGGCTGGGGTGCCCGGGCGACGGTGGTGCTGGTGGGCTGGCTGGTGTTCGGGCCGGTGTGGGAGCTGTGCACCCCGCGCCGGGCGGGGCAGGACGGGACGACGGCGGGGACGGCGCCGGCCGCCGCGCCCGTGCCCCCGCCGCGGCAGGTCACGGACCGACGGTGAACCGCCCCTGCGCCCCCCGCTCGGCGTCGCCCATGATGTGCGAGACGAACGGGTAGGTGCCCGCCTCGGGGAACGTCAGCTCGACGAACCCGCCCTCGGCCGGTTGCAGGGCCAGCGTCTGCGCCCCGCCGGTGCCGGTGGAACCGCCGTCCCGCAGCACCCAGTCGCCCTCGCGGAACAGGGTGTCGAACTGGCCGCCGACCACGTGGAACGACGACGGCAGGTTCGGGCCGGCGTCCAGCACCCACACCCGCACCCGCTCGCCGACCCGGGCCGTCAGCGGGCGGTCGCGGTACTGGAAGGCGTACCCGTTGAACACCACGGCGTCGGGGTCCTGGGCGGTCAGCGCCGCCTCGTCCGCCGTGCCGCCCTGCGCGCCGAGGTACAGCTCGGACTGCACGACCACGTACTCGCGGTCCACCGGGGGCAGCCCGGGCGGGTCGATCACCACGGCGCCGGCCATGCCGTTGGCGATGTGCAGGCTCATCGGCATGGTCGAGCAGTGGTACATCCAGATGCCCGACCGGGTGGCGGTGAACGTGTAGGTCAGCGTCTCGCCCGGCGCGATGGTGCGCATGACGTCGTCCGGGGCCAGGGCGCCGGCGTGGAAGTCGATCGAGTGACCGATCGTCCCGTCGTTGACGAGCGTGACGACGAACGTGTCCCCGACCCGGCCGTGCAGGACGGGCCCGGGGGCGGTGCCCCCGAACGTCCACGCGGTGCGGGTGATGCCGGGCGCGACCTCCTGCTCGGTCTCCGTGACCTCCAGCGTGACGTGGTGCGTGGTGCCCGCGCCGACCGGCGGCAGCGTGGCGTCGCGGGCCTCGAAGCCGGCGTCCGGCCGGGCCTGCGGGTCGAGCTCCGGTCCGGCGACGGCCGCACCGGTGCCGTGGTGCGCGTGCTCCGCGGCCGCGTCGTCCGGGGCCGCCTGCGCGGTCGGCCCGGCCACCGCGGTCGCCCCGGTCGCGACGACGTCGAGCGTCATGCCCATCAGCCGGTGCCCGGCCACGGAGCACCACCCCGCCAGGTCCGCGCCGACGACCCCGACGTCCACCGTGGCGGTGGCGCCGGGCGCGAGCCGGCCGCTGGTGGCGCCGCCGTCGAGCACCAGGTCGTGCACCGCGGCGTCGGTGTTCGTGACCTCCAGCACCAGGCGGTCCCCGGCGGGCACCTCGATGCGGTCGGGGACGAACCGCATGTCCTGCGCCTCGACCGCCACCGTCGTGGTCCGGCCCGTCGCGGCGACCGCGCCGGCCGCGCCGCCGGGCGACCCGGTCGCGCCGGTGAGCCCGGCGGCGTCCGGGTCCGCGGCGACGCCGAGCGCGACCACCAGCAGCAGCACGCCGACCGCGGCGGTGAGGCCGCCGTGCCGCCGCGCGCGCCGCACGCCGGGGTGGTCGGCACCGGGCGCGGGCGGGGCGTCCGGTCCGGGCTCCCGGCGGCTGGTCCGCACCGCCCGCACGGCGAGCACCAGGAACCAGACCGCGACGACGAGCCCCAGCACCGACGTCAGGACGCGCACCAGGCTGGGGGTCGCGGTGACGAACAGCAGCAGCGCCCCGTTGAGCAGCACGCAGCGCAGCACCCCGGCGCGGTCGAGCTCGGCGGCGGTGCGCCGGGTGACCGCGGGACCGCCGCCGAGCACCACGGGCAGCAGCGCCGACAGCGCCCCGGCGAGCACCTGCGCGGCGAACCCCACGACGAACGCCGGCACCAGGCCGGTCAGCCGCGGCACGGCCGCCGCCCAGGAGCCCGCGCCGACGACCATCACCGCGAACGCCACGGTCGCGCCGGCCCACCACGCGACCGCGGCGGCCAGGCTCCACGCCCCGAACGTCCGCGGGGCGGCTGCCCGCGCCTGGGCCACGAGCACCCGGGCGACGAGGGCGGTCCCGGCCAGGGCGACCGCGGCGCCGACCGCCACCAGCCACCGCACGTCGGCGGCAGCGGCGGCGGCGACGAGGACCGGGCCGGCGGTCAGGGGCCACAGCGACCGGCGGGCGTCGCGCTCGGCGGCGGCGTCGATGCGCGTGCGCAGGACGGTCGGCCACAGCACGGCCAGGGTCCCGGCGACGGTGACGGCGACCCAGCCCAGCAGCGTCAGCGCCACGTGCGCGACGTACCAGCGCGCGTACTCCTGCGGGCCGGGCTCCAGGCGCGCCATGACCACGCCGCACGCCACGCCCGGCACGAGCAGCAGCGCGGCCACGACGTACGCGCGGGCGAGGTGCGCGAACCGCGCGGGCAGGGCGCCGCGGCGCTGGCGCACGATGCCGATCGCCTGCCAC
>JAEWGQ010000044.1 GCA_023388235.1 Actinomycetes bacterium
GTGCGCGGGTGGGCACGGCGTCCGTCGCGTCCGTCGCGGGGGCGCGGCACGTCGTCGCCGCGTGGCTGCCCGCGCCGGCGGTCGCGCCCGCGCCGGACCGGCCGCCCTCGTCGGATCCGCTGTCCTCGTCGGCCGCGCTGTCCTCGTCGGACGCGCCGTCCTCGCCAGACTCGTCGTCATCGTCGGAGCCGTCGCCCCCGGCGGACCCGTCGTCCTCGTGGTCATCGTCGGAACCGCCGCCGGGCCCGCCGTCCCCGCCCGCCGTCCAGCCCCCGCCCGCCCCGCCCTCCGGGGAGCCCCGTTGACGCTCGCCGTCGCCGTCGTCGGCCCGACCGCCACCGGCAAGTCCGACCTGGGCGTGGCGCTCGCCGAGCACCTGGGCGGGGAGGTGGTGAACGCCGACGCGCTGCAGCTCTACCGGGGTCTCGACATCGGCACCGCGAAGCTGACGGTCGCCGAGCGCCGTGGCGTGCCGCACCACCTGCTCGACGTGCTCGAGCCCGAGGAGGAGGCGAGCGTCGCCGCGTACCAGGGCGACGCCCGGGCGGCGGTGGCCGGGATCGGCGGGCGCGGTCACCGCGCCGTCGTCGTGGGCGGCTCGGGCCTGTACGTGCGCGCGCTGCTCGACCGCATCGAGTTCCCCGGCACGGACCCGCAGGTGCGCGCGGAGCTGGAGGCGCGGGTCCAGGCGGAGGGCGCGCGGGCGCTGCACGCCGAGCTGGCCCGGCTGGACCCGGTCGCCGCCGAGGGCATCGGGCCGCGCAACGCCCGGCGCGTGGTCCGCGCGCTGGAGGTGATCGCGCTGACCGGCCGGCCGTACTCGGCGAACCTGCCCGGCCACGACTACGCGGTGCCGGCGGTGCAGATCGGGCTCGACTGCGACCGCGGCGTGCTGGACGAGCGGGTGCAGGCGCGCGTCGACCGGATGTGGGAGTCGGGGCTCGTCGAGGAGGTCCGCGGCCTGCGCGACCGGATCGGGCGCACCGCCGCGCGCGCCGTCGGGTACGCCGAGGTGCTCGCGATGCTGCGCGGCGAGCTCACGCAGGACGAGGCCCGCGCCCAGGTGGTGCAGGGCACCCGCCGGCTCGCCCGCAAGCAGATGGGCTGGTTCGGCCGGGACCCGCGCGTGCACTGGCTGGACGCGCGCGACCCCGCGCTGGTCGAGCGGGCGCTGGAGCTCGTGGCCGCCGCGGACGCGGGTGACCTGGGGCTCGCCACGGCCGACCCCGCGCCGCGCCGTAGTCTGGGCTCATGACCCTCCCCGCCGCCCCTGCCGGCATGCTGCGCGCCACCAAGGGGCACGGCACCCAGAACGACTTCGTGCTGCTGGACGGGCGGGAGGGCGTGGACCTGGACGCCGACCTGGTCCGGGCGCTCGCGGACCGGCGGGCGGGCATCGGCGGCGACGGCGTGATCCGCCTGGTGGCGAGCGCCGACCTGCCGGAGGGCGCCGAGGTGCTGGCGCAGGACCCGGCGGCGCAGTGGTTCATGGACTACCGGAACGCGGACGGGTCGGTCGCGGAGATGTGCGGCAACGGCGTGCGCGTGGTGGCCGCGTACGCGCGCGCTCTCGGGCTGTGGGACCCGGCGGAGGGCGAGCTCGTGCTCGGCACCCGGGCGGGGGTGCGCCGGGTGCGCGAGGTCGAGGGGCCGGCGGGCGAGCTCTGGTACGCCGTCGACATGGGCACCTGGCACCTGCCCGGCGGGGACCGCGCCGCCGCCGACGGGTTCGACGCGCAGGTCGCCGTCACCGGGCTGGACGTGCCGCGGCCCGCCCTGAGCGTGGACCTCGGCAACCCGCACACCGTGCTGGCGCTCGCGGGCGACGCGGAGCTGGACGCCGTCGACCTGACCCGTGCCCCCGCCGTGGAGCCGGTGCCGCCGCACGGCACGAACGTCGAGCTGGTCGTGCCGCTCGGCGAGGAGCGCGACGTCGACGGCACCACGTTCGGCCGCGTCCGGATGCGGGTGCACGAGCGCGGCGTGGGGGAGACCCGCTCCTGCGGGACGGGGGCGTGCGCGGCGGCGCTGGCCGTGCGCACGTGGGCCGGACCGCAGGCGCCGGACGTGTGGCTCGTGGACGTGCCGGGCGGGACCGTGCGCGTGAGCGTGCTGGCGGACGGGCACGTCGAGCTCGCCGGACCCGCGGTGCTCGTCGCGGACCTCGAGGTCGACGTCGCCGCGCTGGCCGGCTGAGGCGGGAACACCGGGGACGGCCGCGGGCGTTCGTCCTGACGTGACCGCCGACCCCGCCCCGCTCGGCGCGGACCCGATCGGTGCCGACGCCCTCGGCGCGCCGCTCGGCCCCTCCGCGACGTTCGTGCAGCTCTCCTCGGGCTTCTGCGCGCCCTGCCGCGCGACGCGCCGGGTGCTGGAGCGCGTGGTGGCGACGGGCGACGGCGTGGCGCACGTCGAGGTGGACGTGGCCGACCGCCCCGACCTGGCCGCGCGGTTCGCCGTGACGCAGACCCCCACCGTCGTGGTGCTCGACGCCGAGGGCGTGCCGGTGGCGCGCGCGACGGGCGTGCCGACGCTGGCGCAGGCGCGCGCCGCGGTGGCGGCGCTCGCGGCCGGCTGAGACGGGCCGCCCGGCGGTCAGCGGGCCGCGACCACCCGGAGCACCCGGAACCCGCGCGCCGTCGCGACGCGGTCGACGGCCGCGCTCCCGGCGAGCTCGTCGGCGAGCCACCGCAGCAGCGAGTCGGAGCCGAGGTTCTTCGCCACCACCAGGTGCGCCTCGCCGCCGGGGACGAGGCGGCGCAGCCACTGCCGCAGCATGGCGTGCAGCGTCTCCTTGCCCACGCGGATCGGCGGGTTGGACCAGATCGCGGCGAACCGCACGTCGTCCGGCACGTGCTCGGGGCGCACGGCGCGCAGCCCGTCGACCCCGAGCGCGGCGGCGTTCCGGGCCGTGAGGTCGAGGGCCCGCTCGTTGACGTCGACCGCCCAGACGCGGGCGCGCGGCGCGAGCAGCCCGAGGCTCAGGGCCACGGGTCCCCAGCCGCAGCCCAGGTCGAGCAGGTCCCCGGTCGCGGGCGGGTCGGGCACGTGCCGCAGCAGCACCTCCGTCCCGGCGTCGAGGTGGTCGGGGGAGAACACGCCGCCGGCGGTCTCGACGGTGACGTCCCGGCCGGCCAGGTGCACCGTGCGGGTGCGGCGCTCGTCCGGGGACGCGGGCTCGGCGGTGAAGTAGTGCTCGGTGCCGGTCACGTCCGCGACCCTACCGGCCGTCCGCCGGTGGCGAATTGCCTCGCGCGGCCCTGCGCGCCGCGCGACACTGGTACCCGGGCGCCGACGACGGACCGCCCGATCCCCGACCGCGAAGGAACCGCGTGAACGACCCCCAGAACCCCACGACGCGCGAGCAGGACGCCCCGGGGACGGCGGACGCGCAGCAGGCCGACCGCGACGCGCAGCGGGTCGCCGACGACGTCGTGGCGCGCGTGCTCGCACGGGCGGGCACCGCGGTGCACGAGGGCGCGACGGTCCACACCGCCCACGACGGCGAGCAGCTCGACCTCGAGGAGCGCACGTCGCTGCGCCGGGTCGCCGGCCTGTCCACCGAGCTCGAGGACGTCACCGAGGTCGAGTACCGCCAGCTCCGCCTGGAGCGCGTCGTGCTGGTCGGCCTGTGGGGCTCCGGCACCCAGGAGCAGGCGGAGATCTCGCTGCGGGAGCTCGCGGCGCTCGCCGAGACCGCGGGCTCGGAGGTGCTCGACGGCCTGCTGCAGCGCCGGCACACCCCCGACCCGGGCACGTACCTGGGCTCCGGAAAGGCCGCGGAGCTCGCGGGCGTGGTCGCGGCCGTGGGCGCGGACACCGTGGTCGTGGACGGCGAGCTCGCCCCGTCCCAGCGCCGTGCGCTGGAGGACGTCGTGAAGGTCAAGGTCGTCGACCGGACCGCGCTGATCCTCGACATCTTCGCCCAGCACGCCAAGTCCCGGGAGGGCAAGGCGCAGGTCGAGCTGGCGCAGCTGGAGTACCTGCTCCCGCGCCTGCGCGGCTGGGGCGAGTCGATGTCCCGGCAGGCCGGCGGCCAGGTCGGCGGCGCGGGCGCCGGCATGGGGTCGCGCGGACCCGGTGAGACGAAGATCGAGCTCGACCGCCGGCGCATCCGCAACCGGATGGCCAAGCTGCGCCGCGAGATCGCCGCGATGGAGCCGGCCCGGCAGACCAAGCGGGCGTCGCGCCGCAAGAACGCGATCCCGTCCGTGGCGATCGCCGGCTACACGAACGCCGGCAAGTCCTCGCTGCTCAACCGCCTGACCGACGCCGGGGTGCTGGTCGAGAACGCGCTGTTCGCGACGCTGGACCCGACGGTGCGCCGGGCGCAGGCGGCCGACGGCCGCGTGTACACGCTCGCCGACACGGTCGGGTTCGTGCGGAACCTGCCGCACCAGCTGGTCGAGGCCTTCCGCTCCACGCTGGAGGAGGTCGCGGACGCGGACCTGGTGCTGCACGTCGTGGACGCCTCGCACCCGGACCCGGAGGGGCAGATCGCCGCGGTGCGGCACGTGTTCGCCGACATCCCGGGCGCGATGGACGTGCCCGAGATCATCGTGCTGAACAAGGCCGACCTCGCGGAGCCGGAGGCGCTGGCGCGGCTGCGGTCGCGCGAGCACGGCGCGGTCGTGGTGTCGGCGCACACGGGCGAGGGCATCGAGGCGCTGCAGGCGGTCATCGCCGACCAGCTCCCGCGGCCGGGCGTGACGGTCGACGTCGTGATCCCGTACGACCGGGGCGACCTGGTGCACCGGGTGCACGAGACCGGCGAGATCGACGCCGAGGAGCACACCGCGCAGGGCACCGCGCTGCGCGGCCGGGTGGACGCGGGTCTCGCGTCGGAGCTGACGGCCGCGGCGGTGCAGGTCCGCTGACGGCGGGTCGCCGCCGGTGTCCCCGGCGGCGACTACCCTGTCCGGGTGCCTGATCCCGCTCCCGACGTCGACCACCTGCTCGACGTCGCGGTGGCGGCCCTCGGCGGCTCCCCGCGCGAGGGTCAGCGGCGGATGGCCCGGGAGGTCGCGGACGCGATCGAGCGCGGCGAGCACCTCATGGTGCAGGCCGGCACCGGGACCGGGAAGTCGCTCGGGTACCTCGTCCCCGCGGTCCGGCACGCGGTGCTCGAGGACGAGCGGGTCGTGGTCTCCACCGCCACCCTCGCGCTGCAGCGGCAGGTGATGACGCGCGACCTGCCGCTGGTCGCGGACGCGCTCGCCCCCGAGCTGCCGCGGCCGCCGCGCATCGCGCTGCTCAAGGGCTGGCACAACTACGTCTGCGTGCACAAGACCGCCGGCGGCTACCCGCCGGACGACCAGGGGATGCTGTTCGACCTCGGCGACCACGGGGCGGCCGAGCACCCCGGCACCCCGGACGCGGCGGAGGCCGAGAGCCCGGACAAGGAGTCGCTCGGCGCCCAGGTGGTCCGGCTGCGGGCGTGGGCGGAGCAGACCGACTCCGGCGACCGGGACGACCTGGTGCCCGGCGTCACGGACCGCGCGTGGCGGCAGGTGTCGGTCACGTCCCTGGAGTGCCTGGGCCAGCGCTGCCCGATGCTCGACGAGTGCTTCCCGGAGCGCGCCCGGGCGACGGCGCGCGCGGCCGACGTCGTCGTCACGAACCACGCGATGCTGGGGGTCGCCGCGTCGGGGTCGCCGAACGTGCTGCCGGAGCACCAGGTGCTCGTGGTGGACGAGGCGCACGAGCTCGCCGACCGGGTGACGGCGCAGTCCACGGCCGAGATGTCGGTCGGGGCGGTGGAGCACGCGGGGCGGATGGCGCGCCGGCACGGCGGCGTGGCGACGACCGAGCTCGACGGGGCCGCCGCGGCCCTGGGCGCCGCGCTGATCCACCTGCCGGAGGGGCGGTTCACCGCGGGGCTGCCCGAGGGCACCCGGGCGGCCGTCGCGATGGTGCGGGACGCCGCGCGCGGGCTGCTGACGGCCCTCCGGCCGGAGAAGCCCGCGGCGGGCGAGGCCGCGGCCGCCGACTCCGGGCTGAAGATCGCGACGTCCGCGGTGCTGGCGCTGTTCGAGGTGGCCGAGCGCATGGCCGCCGACGCGGACGACCAGCGGTACACGGTGCTGTGGTGCTCGCGCGGCGAGCGCGACGGCGCGACCCGGATCTACGCCGCGCCGCTGGCCGTGAACGGCCTGATCCGCACGCACCTGCTGGCGGGCAGGGCCTCCGTCCTCACCTCGGCGACGCTGAGCCTGGGCGGGGAGTTCCGGTCGATGGCGCGCGCGATCGGCCTGGAGGGCGCCGGGGAGGCCGCCGCCGCGACCGCGTCCGCCGCGACCACGGCCGTCGCCGCGCCGGGCGGCAGCGAGGGGACGTCGCCGCGCGCGGGTGCGGCCCCGGGCGGCGCCGCGACCTCGACGCTGCCCTGGCACGGGGTGGACGTGGGCAGCCCGTTCGACTACCCGAAGCAGGGCATCCTCTACATCGCGCGGCGCCTGCCCCCGCCCGGCCGGGAGCCTGCGACGGACGCGCAGCTCGACGAGATCGCCGAGCTCGTCACCGCCGCGGGCGGGCGCACGCTCGGCCTGTTCTCCTCGCGCCGGGCCGCTGTCGCGGTCGGGGAGGCCATGCGCGAGCGCCTGGACCTGCCGGTGCTCGTGCAGGGCGAGGACCAGCTGCCGACGCTCGTGCGCCGGTTCGCCGAGGACGAGGCGACGTGCCTGTTCGGCACGCTCTCCCTGTGGCAGGGCGTGGACGTGCCCGGGCGGGCGAACCAGCTCGTGCTCATCGACCGCATCCCGTTCCCGCGCCCGGACGACCCGGTGCGCTCGGCGCGCTCCGAGGCGGTCGCCGCCGCCGGGGGCAACGGGTTCATGTCGGTCGCCGCCACGCACGCGGCGCTGCTGCTCGCCCAGGGCGCCGGCCGGCTGATCCGCTCGGTGGAGGACCGCGGCGTCGTGGCGGTGCTCGATCCGCGGCTCGCGACGGCGCGGTACGGCGAGTTCCTCACCCGGTCGCTGCCGGCGTTCTGGCGCACCACCGACCGCGAGGTCGCCCTCGGCGCGCTGCGGCGGCTCGCGGCGGCCTGACCGGGCGCGCGTCCCGCCGGCGCGGTGGTGGGTGCGGCGGAC
>JAEWGQ010000117.1 GCA_023388235.1 Actinomycetes bacterium
GCCGAGGTGCGCGTGCCCCCGCTGGGGCTCGCCGCGCTGGGCACGCTCGTCACGCGCCGGCTCGGCGGACCGGCCGACGCCGCGCTCACGGCCACCCTGCTCGTGCAGTCCGGCGGCAACCCCGGCGCCGTCGGGGCGCTGCTCGACGCCGCACGCGCCACCGGGGCACTCCGGCTCGAGGACGGCCGGCACGCCGACGCGGGCGGCCTGCTCGACGCCCCCGCCGACGCCCTGACCGCCCTGTTCCTCGGCGACGTGGACGCCGCCGGGGTGGACGCCCTGGAGCTGCTCGCCGTCGTCGGGCCGATCACCGTCGACGCCGCGGCCGAGCTCGTGGAGCCCGCGGTGCTCGACGACCTGGCGGAGCGCGGCCGGCTGATCGAGCTCGACGCGCGCGGCCGGGAGGCGCTGCTCGCCGTCGCGCCCCCGGCCCTGGCGCGTGCCCTGCGCGACCGCGTGTCCGCCCCCCGGCGCCGGCGCCTGCTCACCGCCGCGCGCGCCGTGGTGGGCGACGTCGTCACCACGGCGGAGCCGCCGGCCGCGGACCTGACCGCCCTGCTGGCCCGCGACACGACCGGGAGCGCCGACTACCTGCGGTGGAGCACCCAGATGGCCGGGGTGGTGCTCGAGCACCAGGCGGCGGCCGAGGCGGCCGCCGAGGCGGCGTGGGTCGCGGAGCCCGGCCTGCGCACCGCGACCGCGTACCTGGCGCTGCTCATGCGGCGTCCGGCGCGCGACCAGATCGCCGCGGTGTTCCGGGACGCCGCCCCGGGGCCGGACGACAGCCCGGACGACGTCGCCGCCTTCCGCTACTACCGCACGCGGTGGGACACGTGGCACGGCAACGGCGGCGGGCCGGAGGACGAGGCGCCCGCCGGGGTCGGCCGCCTCGAGCTCGACGACCTGCACCGGCACGTGCTGAGCGCACCCGCGGACGGCACCGCCGCGGCGGACGGCACCGCGAGCCCCGCCGCGCAGGCGCTCCCCGAGCGGTTCCGCGGCGGGCCCGAGCTGCTGCGCGCCGCGGCCCTGCTGGAGTCCGGCCGGCCCGACCTCGCCCTGGCCCTGTGCGAGGAGGAGCGCGACCGCCGGGCGAGCGACGGCGCCACGGCCGCGCTCGCGGAGATCCCGCAGTACCTCGCGGCGCTGCAGGGCGAGTGCCTGTGCATGCTCGGCCGGCTCGACGAGGCGGAGCGGCACGAGCGCACCCTGCTCAGCGCCGCCTACGACGCGTACGACGGCTTCGGGATCCGCGTGCACGCCGCCGTGCTCGGCGAGGTGCTCGCGTTCGCCGGGGAGCGCGAGGGGGCCTGGCGCGTGCTCAGCACGGCGCTGCGGCTCGGACCCGTCGGGCCCGTCGAGACCACGTTCTACCGCCGCGGCCTGTCCCTCGGCGCGATCCTGCAGGCCGAGGTGGGGAACATCGACCTCGCGCAGGGCCTGCTGCGCGAGCTCGCGAAGACCCCGAAGGTCTACCGGCCGCTGCTGCGGTCCCTGCGCGTGATCGGCGGCATCGCGGTCGCGGTGTCCGTCGGCGACCGGGCCACGGCGGCGGAGATCGCGTGGCAGGCCGGCCAGGCGTACGCCGCCGCCGGGCTGTTCCAGCCCGCCCTGCTGGCCTGGGCGTTCTGCCCCCCGCCGCTCACCCACGAGCGGGCCGCCACGCTGCGGGCCGCCCGGGAGGGCGTGGTGCTGCCGCTGCTCGACCCGTACCTGGACCTGCAGCTCGCGCTCGCGGAGCGTGACGTGGAGGGCGCCGCGGTCGCGCTGCCCCGGGTGGAACCGAGCACGGCCCGCACCCTGACCGCCGCCGCCCGCGAGCTGCTCGGGCTGACCGCCCTGGACGAGGACCCCGGCGTCCGGGCCACGGGCGCCGGCGACGGGTCGCTCACCGAGCGCGAGCGCGAGGTCGCCGCCCTCGGCCGCGAGGGGCTGAGCAACCGGGACATCGCCGGGCGCCTCGGCGTCAGCATCCGCACCGTGGAGAACCACATGAGCCGGGCCCTGCACAAGCTCGGCTACCGGGCGCGCGGGCAGCTCGAGACCTGGGACGGGTCGTGAGCGCTCAGGGCTGGAGCGCGTCGTACTCCGCCTCGGTCGCGACGTCGTCCTCCACGTCGAGCCGCAGGTGGGCCAGCAGGGTCTGCAGGGTGCGCAGCACGCTCGACGCCCGCTCGCCCCACACCGACAGGTAGGAGAACTGCCACCACCACAGCGCCTCGAGCACGTGGCCCTGGTCGTGGTGGCGCAGGCCCTGGACCAGCGCGCCCGCGATCGTCACGAGGTCGCCGGACAGGGTCGACCCGGTCACGTCGGTGCCGAGCACCGGGTCGACGACCTCCGCGTAGTCGTCGACGCCCTCCAGCACGTTCGCCAGGGCGGAGCGCAGCGGGTCGACGTCCGGGTCCGGGCCGACGTCGGGCTCGTACCGCTCGCTCGGGACGACGTCGACGATCGCCCCCAGCCGGGCACCCACGGCGAGCACGTCCGACACGGCGAGCAGCAGCAGCGGGATCGCGGCGTCGGGGTTCGTGCCCGCGCCCACCTCGGTCACCGTCGTGAGGAACGACCGCGCCTCCCGGGCGACCGACGCCGCGACGACGCGCAGGTCGGCGGCCTCCGGGTCGAGCGCCAGGTCGTCCACCTGGGCCGAGTCGGTCGCCACACGCAGGTCGTCGGGTCCGGTCACGCCAGCCATCGTGCCCTCCCGGGGCGCGACACGCCCGGCGACACCCCCGGCGCTCAGGCGCTGATCCGGCGCCGGCCCTCGAACGCCCGCCCGAGGGTGACCTCGTCGGCGTACTCCAGGTCGCCGCCCACCGGCAGGCCGGACGCGAGCCGGCTGACGGTCAGGCCCATCGGCACGAGGAGCCGCGCGAGGTAGGTCGCGGTGGCCTCGCCCTCGACGTTCGGGTCCGTCGCGAGGATCACCTCGGTGACGGTGCCGTCCGCCAGCCGCGTCATGAGGTCCTTGATCCGCAGGTCGTCCGGCCCGATGCCCGCGATCGGGTTGATGGCCCCGCCGAGCACGTGGTACCTCCCGCGGAACTCGCGGGTGCGCTCGATCGCGACGACGTCCTTCGGCTCCTCGACCACGCACAGCACCGCGGGCGAGCGGCGCGGGTCGCGGCAGATCCGGCAGAGGTCCTCCTCCGCCACGTTGCCGCACTGGGTGCAGAACCGGACGCGCGCCTTCACCTCGGTGAGCGCGTCCACCAGGCGGCGCACGTCCGTGGGATCGGCCGCCAGGATGTGGAACGCGATGCGCTGGGCGCTCTTCGGCCCGACACCGGGCAGCCGCCCGAGCTCGTCGATCAGGTCCTGGACCGCGCCCTCGTACACGCACCCAGCCTACGGCCCGGCGCCCACACCGGCCGCCGCGCCGGGCCGGGCGTCAGAAGGCGTCCTCGGCCTGCTCCTCGATGACCGTCGCGTCCAGCATCTGCGCGAGCAGCGGCACGCCGGACAGCCCGGACGCCCCGATGTCCGGGTCGTCCATCGACGGTTCGTCGTCGGCCCAGGCACCACGCGCCGGCGTCGGACCGGCCGGCGGGCGCGCGGCGGCTGCCCGGGCGGCGGCGCGCAC
>JAEWGQ010000219.1 GCA_023388235.1 Actinomycetes bacterium
GTCCACGTGCGGGGCCGGCGGCCGGACCGCCCCGGCCGCGCAGAGCACCGCGCAGAGCGCGAGCACCACCGCCGTGTGCGTCCCGGTGAGGAACAGGCGGGCACCGCCGCGGGGCGGGGCGCTGCGCGGTCTCACACCCGTGCCATCGGCGGGCGGCCGCGGTCCCTGACCGGTCAGGGGGCGACGTCAGCCGATCGGGCGACACGGCGCCGCTGGTCCCGCCCCCGCCCGCGGGGAGGTCAGACCGCGCGCAGGGTCGCCCAGCCGCGGTCGCGCGCCGCGGCGGCGGCGAGGATCCCGACGACGGCGCTCGGGCTGTGCAGCCGGCCGGCGAGCACCGCGCCGACCGCGTCGTCGAGCGCCAGCCACAGCGGCTCCATCTCGGCCTCCTCCTCCTCGCGGTCGAACCGCTCGGACTCGGGGACCTCCGACAGGTCGCGCGCCAGGTACACGACGATGCGCTCGGTCGAGCCGCCGGGGCTCGTGGCGAACTCGGTGAGCACGTGCCAGGTCGCCGCCCGCAGGTCGGCCTCCTCGGCGAGCTCGCGCGCCGCGGTGACGTGCGGCGGTTCGCCGTCCACGTCGCGCAGCCCGGCGGGCGGCTCCCAGAGCTCGCTGCGCACCGGGTGCCGGTACTGCTTGAGCAGCAGCACCCGGCCCTCGGCGTCGAGCGCGATCACCGCGACGGCGCCGGGGTGGTCGACGAACTCGCGCACCACCTGCGCCTCGCCCAGGTCCACGGTCTCCGAGACCAGGTCCCAGATCTTCCCGTGGTGCAGGTCGGTGTGCTCGAGCACCGGCCGCGGGGCGGGCCGGTCGGCCGGCCCGCCCGCGGTGACGGTCACGCCTGCGCCTTCGCCCGCCCGGCCGGCACCGCGGCCTGCTGCGCCGCGAGCGCCGCGGCGACCAGGCCGGCGAACAGCGGGTGCGCCCGCGTCGGCCGGGACTTGAACTCCGGGTGCGCCTGCGTGGCGACGAAGTACGGGTGCGTCTCGCGCGGCAGCTCCACGAACTCCACCAGCGACGAGTCCGGCGACACCCCGGAGATGACCAGGCCGGCCGCCTCGAGCTTGTCGCGGTACGCGTTGTTCACCTCGTACCGGTGCCGGTGCCGCTCGGTGACGCGCGTGCTGCCGTACGCCTCGGCGACGACCGAGCCCTCCGTCAGCACCGCCTCGTACGACCCGAGCCGCATCGTGCCGCCGAGGTCGCCCTCACCGCCCACGATCGCGAGCTGCTCCGCCATGGTCGCCACCACCGGGTCGGCCGGGTCGGCGTCGAACTCCGAGGAGGACGCGCCCGGCAGGCCCAGCACGTTGCGGGCGTACTCGATCACCATGGTCTGCAGGCCCAGGCAGATGCCGAGCGTCGGCACGCGGTTCTCGCGGGCCCAGCGCAGCGCGCCGAGCTTGCCCTCGATGCCGCGCACGCCGAACCCGCCGGGGACCAGCACCGCGTCGACCCCGCCGAGCGCCCGCTGCGCGCCGTCCGGCGTCTGGCAGTCGTCGGAGGTGACCCAGCGGATCCGGACCTTCGCGTCGTGGTGGAAGCCGCCGGCGCGCAGGGCCTCGGTGACCGACAGGTAGGCGTCCGGCAGGTCGATGTACTTGCCGACCAGCGCCACCTCGACGTGGTGCTTCGGCTGGTGCACGCGCTGCAGCAGCTCGTCCCAGCCGCTCCAGTCGACGTCCCGGAACTGCACGCCGAGCCGCTGCACCACGTAGGCGTCCAGGCCCTCGGCGTGGATGACGCGCGGGATGTCGTAGATGCTCGGCGCGTCCACGCAGGAGATGACGCCCTGGGTGTCCACGTCGCACATGAGCGCGATCTTCGCCTTGATCGACTGCGGGACCTCGCGGTCCGAGCGCAGCACGATCGCGTCCGGCTGGATGCCGATGCTGCGCAGCGCCGCCACCGAGTGCTGCGTCGGCTTGGTCTTCAGCTCGCCCGACGGGCCGATGTACGGCACCAGGGAGACGTGCAGGAAGAACACGTTGTCACGGCCGAGCTCGTGCCGGACCTGGCGGGCCGCCTCGAGGAACGGCTGCGACTCGATGTCGCCGACGGTGCCGCCGATCTCGGTGATGATCACGTCGACGTCGTCCGCCGCCTGCGAGCGCATGCGGGTCTTGATCTCGTCGGTGATGTGCGGGATCACCTGCACCGTGTCGCCGAGGTACTCGCCGCGCCGCTCCTTCGCGATCACGTGCGAGTACACCTGGCCGGTGGTGACGTTCGCGGAGCCGACCAGGTCGACGTCCAGGAACCGCTCGTAGTGGCCGACGTCGAGGTCCGTCTCGGCCCCGTCCTCGGTGACGAAGACCTCGCCGTGCTGGAACGGGTTCATCGTCCCGGGGTCGACGTTGAGGTAGGGGTCGAGCTTCTGCATCGTGACCCGCAGGCCGCGGGAGCGGAGAAGTCGTCCGAGGCTCGAGGCGGTCAGGCCCTTGCCCAGTGAGGAGGCGACGCCTCCCGTGACGAAGATGTGCCGGGTCGTGGAATCCGACCGCCCGGAGAGTCGATTTGCGCGCTCTGCCACGGGCTTCCACTGTACCGGACGCGGGGCGGGTGTGGGACGCACGCGCCGGTCCCGTGCGGGTGAGCCCGGACACCCGGCGGGCCGGCGTCCGGGGCGCCGGGTTCCGGCGCGCCCGGCTCAGGCGGCGTAGTGCCCGGCGAGCTGCGCGAGCACGTCGGCCGGCGTGGGAAGCGTCGAGGCGCGCGCGAGCGCGTCCCGACGCAGCTGGGAGACGCGCTGTGGATCGTCGAGAAGCGTCGCGACCTCGGCCGCGATCGCAGGTGCGTCGCCGACGGACACGAGGACGGCGGCGTCGCCGACGACCTCACGCGTGCCGCCCGCATCGGTGACGACGAGCGCGCAGCCGGCACGGAGCGCCTCCTGCACGGCGATCGGCTGCCCCTCCCACACGGCCGTCGAGACGACGACGTCGGCCGCGGCGAGCAGCCGTGGCACGTCGTCGCGCGGACCGAGCAGCTGGACGGGAGCGCCGCGCCGCGCGGCGTCGGCGCGGAGCCCCTCGAGCAACGGTCCCCCTCCCGCGACGCACCACGTGACGTCGCGACCTGCGGGGAGCCGCGCGAGCGAGCAGGCAGCGTCGAGAAGCGTGTCGAGGCCCTTCTGCGGGGCGAGCCGGGCCACCGTGAGGACGAGCCGTGACGCGGGACCGAGCCCGAGCTCCGTGAGGATCTGCGTCCGGACGCCGTCGACGACCGGCCCCGTCGGCGCGGGGACGAGGGCACGCGTGGTGCGCCGAGCCCCCCGCGCCCGCGCCCTCGCGACAAGGTCGCCCGAGACGCCGAGGACGACGTCGGCGCCCCGCGCGACGACGCGTTCGAGCACCGCGGAGACGGCGCGCACACCGCGCCCCCCGACGGGAAGGTTGTGGAGCGTCACGACGACGCGGGGACGTCGGCGCCGGCTCCGGCTCCGTGCGGCGAGCACGGTGAGAGCCCCCGCACGCATCCCGTGCGCGTGGACGACGTCCGCGCCCTCGAGCAGCGCGCGCAGCCGGCGGAGGACCGTCGCGTCAGCAGCCCCTGGCCGGGGCCCGATCGGCACGTCGGCCCACGGCAGGCCCCCGAGCGCGCCCACGACGGACGCGGGCCCCGCAACGCGCACGTCGGCGCCGACCTCGCGGAGCGATGCTCCGACCTGAGCGACGTGCCGCACGACACCTCCCGCGCTCGTGCCGAGCACGAGCAGCACCCGGGTGCCGTGCACGTCGGGAACGTCGGGCAGCGTCATGACGCCACCCTGCCACGTCCGAGCCGACCGAGCGCGGCGCGCAGCGTCCGTCGGTCGACGACGGCGAGGACGAGCGCGAGCACGCAGGCCGCGGCGAGCGCGCCGACCGCCCCTCCCCCGACCGCCGTGCCGAGCGTCGCGCCGGGGCCGA
>JAEWGQ010000187.1 GCA_023388235.1 Actinomycetes bacterium
CGGCAGCACCCTAGGTGGCCCCTCGGGCGCCGCGCCGCAGCGTTAGCGTCCACGGGCAGTTCAGGGGGTTCGACCTACACCAGCCGCTAGGTCCGGCCCGTCGACGTCGACGGTCGTGGTGCCGCCGTTCCCGGGTCCGCCCGGTCCGGTGGCCGCGGAGGGGGTCCGGGGTGTCCAGGGGGTTGCTCGCGAGGTCGCGGGCGGTGCGTGCGTGGTCGGTGCTGCTGCTCACCGTCGCGCTGTCGGCGCTCGTGCTGGCGGCGCTGCACGGGGACTACCAGCGCGGGGCGGCCGCGGCGCAGGCCGCGGCGGGGGAGCCGGTCGACCTGCGGATCGCGCTCGTCAACGAGGACCGCGGCGTCCTCGCCGAGGGCGTCGACGTGAACCTCGGGCGCAGCTACGTCCGGCAGGTCGAGAGCGACACGTCCGCGCGCTGGGCCGTCGTGAGCCGTGGCGTGGCCGAGCGCGGGCTCACCCAGGGCATCTACGACCTCATGGTCCTCATCCCCGTCGAGTTCTCCACCACGGTCCTCGACCTCCAGGTGGTGGACCCGCGCCCGGTCCGCGTGTCCTACCAGGTCAACGGCGGTGGCAACCCGCGCCGCGAGGCGGCCGCCGCCCAGCGCGGCCGGGAGGTCGTCGGCGAGCTGAACGACCAGCTCGTCGACATGTACCTCGCCTCGATCCTCGTGAACCTGCGGCAGGCGCAGGAGGGGGTGCGCTCGGTGGTCGACAGCGAGGCCGCCCGGGTCGACCTGCTCGTCCGCGAGGTGGACCCGGCGGCGCGGGGGATGAGTGGCGAGCTCGCCGGGTTGACCGAGGACGCCGACGGCGCCCGCGGGGCGAACGACGGCCTGCTGGGGGTGCTGGACTCCCTGGGCGCGGCCACGCGGGACGGCGCACAGGGCGCCGCGGCGCACGACGGCACCCTCGTCGAGCTGTCGGACGCGCGGCAGGCGGCGTCCCTGACCTACGCGGAGTTCATGGCGGAGCTGCTCGCGGTCGACGCGCGCCTGGTCGGGGCGGAGGTCCAGGGGCTGGCCGACGACCTGGCGCAGATCGGGCAGGGGCTGCAGACGGAGCTCGACGCCCGGGGGTCGGCGAACCACGCCGCCGCCGTCGCCGCGCTCGTGACGCAGCTCGACGCGTCCCTCGCGGTCGCGTCCGCGCGCGACGACGCCCTGACCGCGCTGGACGACGCGACCGTGATCGAGCGGTACGGGGCGGCGGTGCGCCAGGCGGTCGACCGCGACGGGGACGACCGGGTCTCGCTGGCGGAGGCCGCGTCCCACCCCGACGGCGCGGCGCCCGCCGAGCGCCCCGAGCTGGAGGAGGTGCTCGGCTCGCTCGCGGCGGCGCAGATCGGCGTGCTGCCGTACCGGAGCACGGCGGAGCTCGAGGCGGCGGTGGCGCGGGGCGACCTCGGGCACGCCGGCGGCGCGGTGGCCGACGGCGCGACCGAGATCGCGGCTGACCTCGCCGCGGTGCTGTCGTGGCCCGGCGCCGACCAGGTGCCCGTCGCACCGCAGGTGGTCGGCGCGGACCTGGCCGAGGTCGTCGAGGCGCTGACCGACGCCCTCGAGGCGGTCGCGGTGCCCTCCGGCCCCGTGCCCGACCCGGACCCCGACCCGGGCCCTGATCCGGACCCGGATGCCGCGGACGCCCTGGCGGAGGCGGCCGCGCGCTACGGCGCGACCGTGCAGGACATCGTGCACGCGTACGACGCCGCCGCCCGGTTGGTCGAGCTGGCGGAGCGTTGCGCGACGTCCTGCGGGCTGGCGCCGGGGGCGGACGTCACCGACGCCGTGCACGCGGCGGCCACGACGGCGGTGGCGGGTCAGGTCGCGGCCGAGCGGGCGCACCTCGCCGACCTCGCGGCCCGGGGTGCGGAGCTGCGCGCGACCTCGGCGGCGGTCGTGGCGGGCGAGCAGCGGCTGCGGGCCTCGACGCAGGCGCTCGCGGCGAACACCGCCGGGCAGCTGGCGTCGCTCGACGCGCTGCGCGACTCGATGGCGCAGGTGCGCGACGCCGAGCGGGCCTCGGCCGGCGCGGTGCGGGGGACGGACGCGCAGACGCAGGCGATCGCGGGTGAGGCGCGTGCGCTCCTGGCGCGCAGCGAGGCGCTGGTCGGGTCCGCCGAGGCGGGCGTGCAGGAGGCGACCCGGGTCGCCGAGGTGCTCGAGGGGCTGCGCAGCGAGGTCCAGGGGGTCATCGCCGGGTCGGACGCGCTCGGTGCGGGCAGCGAGGAGCTCACCGCCGCCCTGTCCACGCAGGTGACGGAGTCGACGCAGTTCGCCGACACCTTCGCCTCCGTGCTCCCGCACGCGCACAGCGCGGGGGTGCTCAACGAGCGGCTCGTGCGGTTCCTGGTCGACCCCGTGGACCCGGCGCCGCGCGAGGCGGTGGCGTCGGCGGACGTCACGCGGCCCTTCCCGTGGGTGCTCACGGCGTTCTGCCTGTGCTTCACCGCGGCGTCGCTGCTCGTCACGACGGCCCCCGCGACCGGGCGCCGGGGCGCGTTCGTGCGCGCGCGGACCGCGCGCCTGCGCCGGAGCGGGCGGTCGCTGGCGCTGGCCGCGGCCCTCGGGGCGGTGCTCGGCGGGGGACTGGGGTGGGCCAGCGCCCACGCCCTCGGGGTGGCCCGGGAGTCCCAGGTCCCGTGGCTCGCGACGCTCGTCCTGATCTGCGCCGTGCTGACGCTGCTCGCGCACTGGCTGGTCCGGCAGTGGCGGACCGTCGGCGTCGGGGTCGCGCTGCTGCTGCTCGTGGGCTACGTGTTCGTCTCGGACGCGGTGGGATCCGGGGCGGTCTCCGGGATCGCGCGCGTGCTCGCGACCGCCGGACCGCTGTCCCGGGCCGAGGCGGCGATGGCCGGGCTGCTGGCGGGCGACGTCGCGCTGGCCCCGGTCGTCGGCCCCCTGGTCGCGGCCCTGGTCGTGCTGGTGCCGCTCAACCTCTGGGTGCGCGAGGACCCGGGCGACGGGTCACCGCGCGGGCACCGGGCGGTGCCCGCGTGAACGCCCGCTGGCTCCTCCTGGTCGGGGCGTGCGCGCTGACCGTCGGCCCGGCGGCCGCCGCGGCCGCCACCCCCGCGCCCTCCCCGAGCCCGGTGCCCGACGGCCTGGACCTGCAGGTGGAGCGGCTCGAGCGCTCCGAGCAGGCGGACGCCGCGGGCGCGGAGACGAGCGCGATGCTGTTCGACAGCCAGGCGGCGGACGCGCTCGCCACCGCCGACCGTGCCCGGGGCGCCGACCGGCGGGCCAGGACGCGGGCGCTCTTCGTGTCGCCCGCCCCCGACCTGGCGGCCCCGGCGCCGACGACCGGGCTGTTCGCCGACCTGCCGCCGGCGAGCACCTCGCCCGCACCGGGGCCCGGCAGCGAGGAGACCGCGCGCGGCACCTGGACGGCCTGGGGGAGCCTCGCGGCGGCCGCGGCGGGTGGCGGCGGGTCGCTCGCCCTGGCCCGGAGGGTCGGGGGCGCCCGTGGCTAGCCACGTGAACGTCACGGTCGTGGCGGGCGCCCGGCGCGCCGACCTGCGGATCCCGGTCCGCATCAGCGTCCACCGGCTCCTCACCGAGCTGGTCGCGGCCGAGCCCGCCCTCGCGGTCGCCGTGCGCAAGTACCAGATCGCGGTGCCCTCCAAGGGGCTGCTGCTGACGGAGGAGGATGTCATCGCCCAGCACCCGGTCACCGACGGCGACGTGGTGGAGATCGTCGGGGGGCCGCGCCATGCGGGCTGAGTCCGACCTCGACCTCGACCTGGACGGCACCCCGTGCGCGCTCCTGCGGGAGCCCGGCCGGTGGTCGCTCACCCTGCCGCGGGCGCTGGCCCCGGTGCGCGACGACGCCGAGCTGCACCTGCTGGAGGTCGAGGACGACGCCCTGCTGCCGTGCCGGGTGCGGTGCGACGACGACACCGTGCGGCTCGACCTCGACCCGGCACCGGCCCACCGGCTCTGGCAGGACCTCGAGAACGCCGGCCGCGCCGACCGGCTGCGGGCCCTGGTGAACGCCGCGGACTGCGCGCGGCTCGCCACCCGCGGCATCGCCGTGCTCCTGGACCCCGGCAACCTCGCCGTGGACCGGAACCTGCGCCCCCTGCTGGCCTACCGCGGCCTGCTCGGCGTCATGCCGCCGGCCGCGGCGCACCCGGACGACCTGCTCCGCCAGTACCAGGCGTTGGCGCTCGCGACGATGGACGCCCGTGCGTCGTGGCGCACCCTGGTCCAGGGTGCGATGACGCTGCGCCGGGGCAGCGACTACGAGAAGGCGGTGCGCCGCGCCGGCTCCGTCGACGAGCTGGCCGACTACCTCACCTCGCTCTACGACGAGACGACCGAGGACGAGGAGGCCCGGACGGTGCGCGTGGGCCGCCGCTCGCACGCCGTCGTCACGCACGCCGCCGTCTGGCTGGGGGTCGCGGCCCTCGGGCTCGGGGCCGTCGCGGGGTACGACACGTTCGTGCGCGCCCCGTTCGACGCGCGGATGCTGGACGCGGACCGGGCCTTCATGGCGCTCGACTACGACGGCGTGATCGAGACCCTGCGCCCGGTGCCGCCCGACCGGCTGCCCGCGACGCAGCGCTACGCGCTGGCGTACTCGTACGTGCAGGGGACGAACCTCAGCGACGAGCAGCGCACCGTCATCGAGAACACGCTGTCCCTCAGCACCCCGCGCGACGCGCTCTCCTACTGGGTGCACCTGGGCCGCGGGTCGTTCGACGAGGCGCTCGACCTCGCCCGGGGCCTCGAGGACGTCGACCTCATCCTGTACGCGCTGACGCTCGCCCAGGAGCAGGTGCGCGCCGACACCACGCTGAGCGGCACCGCGCGCCAGGAACGGCTCGCCGAGCTGCAGGAGGAGTACGACCGGTACCTCACGGCCCGGTCCGAGGCGCTCGGGGAGGACGCGGGCGACGGCGAGGGTGCCGACGGGGGAGCAGCGGCCGACGGCGGGGCGGCCGACGGGGGAGCAGCGGGCGACGGCGAGGCGACCGAGGGGGCCGGAGGTGACGGCGAGCCCGCCGACACCGGCGCCACCACCCCGGCGTCGGCGTCCGCGGGGGCGTCGCGGTGAGCGCGGGGGTCACGGCGCCGCCGGAGGTGCTGGTGGTCCTCGTCGTCGACGGGGTGCGGTTCCGGGCACCGCTCCCGCGCGGGGGGACCCTGCGGTTCGGCCACGGGACCGGTCACGACGTGCACCTCCCGCCGGCCCTCGCCGTCCCCGCGGTGTCGGTGCGGGCGGCCGACGACGGCGTGCTGCTCGACGTGGGCGGCGACCCGGTGCCGCTGGACCCGGACGGGGGCTGGACCTCGTGCGTGGCGGGCGGGTCGGAGATCCAGGCGTGCGTGGCACCCGTGCCGGACCGGGTGGTGCTCGACCTGCGGGGTCGCCGGCAGATCGACCTCGGCCCGCAGCCGGGCGCGACGGTGCGCCTCGTGGGCACCGGCGTCGCGCTCACCGCCCGGCGGGCGGACGGCGGGTGGCTGGTCACCACGACCGGTGACGACGTGTTCGTCCACAACCTGCGCCGCCCCGCGGGCCGCCTCGAGCTGCGCGACGGCGACCACCTCGGGATCGGCGCGCACGACCTGGTGCTCACCCCCGACGAGCTGCACGTGGACGACGGCCTCGTCGCCGCGACCGTCCTGCCGCGCCGCCCGGCGTCGGCGCTCACCCCGCCGGCGGGCTACCCGGACGTCCGCCGCTCGCCCCGCCTCGTGCACCGTCCTCCGGAGGGCAAGGTCACCGTCGACGCGGTGCCGCAGCCCGAGGAGCACCGTGCCGGCCAGCTCGCGAAGCTCGTGGTGCCGCCGCTGACCATGCTCGGCGTCACCGGCGGCATGGCGGTCCTCAACGGCAACCCGCTGCTCGTGCTCACGTCGGGCGCGACGACCCTCGTCACCCTCGCGTTCTCGATCGTGGGGGCCGTCAAGGAGCGGCGTCGCAAGACGGTGCGGGAGGCCGAGCTGCTCGCGGCGTACCAGGAGCACCTGGAGGAGCGGGCCGTCGAGCTGCACGAGGCGCACGACCGCCAGCGCCGCGGCGCGCTCCACCACTACCCGGACGTCGCCACGCTCACCGAGATGGCCGCCCGGCACAGCCCGCGCGTGTTCGAGAAGTCCGCGACGCACGCCGACTTCCTCTGCTACCGGATCGGGCTGGGGGACGTCGGCTCCTCGGTCGTCGTGGAGAACGGCGACACCACCAGGGTCACCGTCGGTGACGAGCTCGCCCAGGCGGCGCGCGACCTGTGCGAGGAGGCCGCGACCCTGGCGCGGATGCCCGTCGTCGCGGACCTGAGGCACGGGCAGGTCGGGTACATCGGCCCCCGGCGGCTCGTCGTCGAGCAGCTGCAGCTCCTCGTCCACCAGCTGGCGTTCTTCCACAGCTACCACGACGTCCAGCTCGTCATGGTGTTCCCGCCGGCGGAGCGCGACGACTGGTCGTGGATGCGGTGGTACCGCCACGCGAGCCTGCAGGACGTCAACCTGCGGGCCTTCGTGTCCGACCAGCGCTCGCGGGACCAGGTGCTGTCCCGGCTGAACCAGGTGCTCAAGGCCCGGCAGCAGGCGCTCGCCGAGCAGCGCGGCGGCCAGAGCACCGTGTTCACGCCGCACTACGTCGTCGTGGTCCTGGACGAGACCCTCGTGATGGACCACGTGGTGATGGAGTTCCTGCGCGAGGACGCTGCGGCGCTCGGCTGCTCCGTCGTCGTCGTGCAGGAGACCCTGTCCTCCCTGTCCGACTCGGTGACCACGGTCGTGGACGTCCGGGACCGGGACACCGGCGTGCTGGTCCTGGAGCAGGGGGAGCTGCGCGACACCCCGTTCGCGCTCGACCACCTGCCCGACGGGTTCGACCCGGAGCGCCTGCCCCGCACCGTCGGCGCGCTGCGCCACCTGCTCGACGTGCGGTCGAGCATCCCGCGGTCCGTGACCTTCCTCGAGCTCTACGGGGTCGAGCGGTTCGAGGAGCTCGGGGTGCTCGCGCGCTGGGCGGCGAACTCCCCGCACCGCACGCTGGGCGTGCCGCTGGGCCTGCGGGGGCCCGGGGACGTCGTGACGCTCGACCTGCACGAGAAGGCGCACGGCCCGCACGGCCTGGTCGCGGGGACGACCGGGTCGGGCAAGTCGGAGATCATCCAGAGCTACATCCTGAGCCTGGCGGTGAACTTCCACCCGCACGACGTCGCGTTCCTGCTGATCGACTACAAGGGCGGCGGGATGGCGAACCTGTTCAGCGACCTCCCGCACCTGCTCGGCACCATCACCAACCTGGACGGCGCGCAGTCCATGCGGGCGCTCGTGTCGATCAACGCCGAGCTCAAGCGCCGGCAGCGGTTGTTCGCGGAGCACGGCGTCAACCACGTCAACCAGTACCAGAAGCTGGTGAAGAACGGGGACGCGGCCGAGCCGATGCCGCACCTGTTCCTCATCTCCGACGAGTTCGCGGAGCTGAAGTCGGAGCAGCCGGAGTTCATGGACGAGCTCATCTCCACGGCCCGGATCGGCCGGTCGCTCGGCATCCACCTGATCCTCGCGACGCAGAAGCCCTCGGGCGTCGTGAACGACCAGATCTGGTCGAACGCCAAGTTCAAGCTCGCCCTCAAGGTCGCGGACAAGTCCGACTCGATGGAGATCCTCAAGACCCCCGACGCGGCGGAGATCACGCTGCCGGGCCGCGCCTACCTGCAGGTCGGCAACAACGAGATCTACGAGCTGTTCCAGTCGGCCTGGTCGGGCGCCGACTACGAGCCGGACGCGGCGGAGCAGCACCAGGAGGACCACGCGATCTACCGCATCAACGACCTCGGGCAGTACGAGATCCTCACGCCCGACCTGTCGGGCCTGGACGGCGTCGACGAGGTCAGGCAGGTCCCCACCGAGCTGGAGGCGGTCGTCGCGGGCATCCGGGGGACCGCGGTCGAGGCCCGGATCGAGCCCGTGCCCCGGCCGTGGCTGCCGCCGCTGCCCGAGCGGATCGTGGTGACCGACCTGCACCCGGCGGATCCGGCGGCCGCGTGGCAGCGACCGAAGTCGGGCCTCGCGCCGGTGGTCGGCACGGTCGACATCCCCAGCCGGCAGACCCAGGAGGTCCTGCGCCTCGACCTGTCCGGTGACGGCCACCTCGCCGTCTTCGCCTCGCCGGGGTACGGCAAGTCGACGTTCCTGCAGACGCTCGTGATGGACCTCGCCCGCGCGCACAGCCCGGCGCACCTGCACGTCTACCTGCTGGACCTCGGCACCAACGGGCTGCTGCCCCTGCGCGGGCTGCCGCACGTCGCGGACACGGTCACGGTGGACGACGCGCAGAAGGCGCGCAAGCTCGCCGAGCGGATCGCCGGCGAGATGCGGCACCGCAAGCAGCTGCTCAGCGGCCACGCCGTCGCGACGCTGGAGATGTACGAGCGCGCCTCGGGCGCCACGCTGCCGCACCTCCTGCTCGTGGTGGACGGGTTCGACGGGCTCAAGGGTTCCCGGAGCGAGGAGGTGCTGACGGACCTGCTGCACGCCGTCGCGCGGGAGGGCGCCGGGCTCGGGATCCACCTGACGATCTCCGCGGGGCGCGGCGCCAGCATGCGGGCCCAGCTCACCGCGAACATCAAGCGCCATGTCGTGCTCCGGCTCAACGACGACGGCGAGGCGCGCACGATCGTCGGCAGGACGGCGCACGTGGTGGACGACGTGCCCGGGCGGGGGCTCGTGAAGCTCGAGCAGCCCGAGGTGTTCCAGACCGCCGTGCCCGCCGCCGGCGACGACGCCCTGGGGGTCATCGAGCAGGTCCGCGCCGAGGCGGACCGCATGGCGCGGGCGTGGCAGGGGGAGCGGCCGGTGCCGATCCCGGTGATCCCCGAGGTCCTCACGCTGAGCGCGCTCACGGCGACCCCGGAGGCGGCGCGCCTGGTCACCGACCGGGTGCTCCCCGTCGGCCTCGGGTTCGACTCGGTGCTGCCGGTCGGCCTCAGCCCGGCCAGGCACCGGGCGGTGCTCGTCCTGGGCGAGGACGGCGTGGCGGTCGCCGCGACCATGACCGCGCTCTGGCTCGCGGGAGGTCCGGCGTACCCCGCCGGACCCTTCCTGGTCGACAACCGCTCCGGGGACCTGCGACCGCTCGCGGAGCGCCTGGGCGCCCCGGCGCGCTCCCCGGAGGAGGCGCTCCGGGCGGCGGCGTCGGAGCTGACCGCCCGTGCCGACGGCTACGCGCGCGCCGCTGCGACCCCGGCCGCGCCGACGCAGGCGGCCTACGTCCGCGACCTCGACCCGGCGCTCGTCGTGGTCGCGGACGTCGCGGAGCTGGTGACCGAGCCCGCGGACCGCTGCGCCGAGCTCCTCCAGCAGCTCGCGACCGTCGGCCCCGGCTACGGCCTGTACCTCCTGCTCGGCAGCCCGCTGGGCGCGCCGTGGAAGG
This sequence comes from Actinomycetes bacterium, assembly GCA_023388235.1. Taxonomy (GTDB): domain Bacteria; phylum Actinomycetota; class Actinomycetes; order Actinomycetales; family Cellulomonadaceae; genus Cellulomonas. Next base: position 9,412 of record JAEWGQ010000187.1, read on the forward strand.
GGTTCGACGGCGTCTCGAAGCTCGTCAAGGCGATCAGCGCCGGCGTCGTCGTCGGGGCGGTCTCGGCCCAGCCGGTGCTGAAGGCCAGCAACCTCGGGTACCGGGAGCCCGCGCCCGGGGAGCACGAGGGGTACGTGGTCGTCGACGGCACGGCGGTGAAGGTGAAGCTGCCCGTCGTCGGCTAGCGCACGCGGCCCCGGGCCCCGGGGTCGCGCAGGAGTTCCCGCCAGGGGAACGCAACAGAAGGGGAGAACCACATGTCAGGACAGATCAAGCTCACGCCCGAGGAGCTGCGGACGTCCGCGCTCAAGTACTCCGAGGGGTCCTCGCAGGTGGGCGACGTGCTCAGCTCGCTGCAGGCCGAGCAGCAGGTCATCAGCGACAACTGGGCGGGTGACTCGTTCCAGTCGTTCGAGGAGCAGTTCCAGGAGCTCCAGCCGAAGATCACCGAGTTCATCGAGCTGCTGCAGGACATCAACGAGCAGCTCACGAAGGTCGCCGACATCATCCAGGAGACCGACGCCGACATCGCGGCGCAGATCCGCAGCTGACCTCCCGGCCCGGTTCCGGTGGCCCGCGCGCGGGCAGCGCCGGAACCGGGCCGGCTGACCCGGTTGCGACCCCCGGGACGGGGCGTCCGCTCCGCCCGCGGAGCGCGGACCCGCCGTGGGTCGGACGGCCGCCCGTGGTCACCTCCACCCCACGCGCCCTCAACTCACGCGCCCTCAACCCACGCGCGCTCCACTCAGCGGCCACCCCTTTCCCCCGGGCGATCCACTCAACCCGCCGGTCGCGGCCGAGGGCGGGACCACTCACCTCCGCCCCTCGTGCCAGTCTCGGAGGTGCCGTCACCGCCAGGTCACCGTCGTGCGGAGCTGGTGTCCCGCTCCGCAGACCCGTGCCTGACGGTGCACGGCCGTCGGCGGCCCGTGGAGGGGGGACGGG
>JAEWGQ010000211.1 GCA_023388235.1 Actinomycetes bacterium
GGATCGAGTTCGGGCAGTTCACCCGCTACATCGATCCGGGGTGGGAGCCGAACGTCATCGTGCTCGACGAGACGGCCTCGTGGAACGTCGCGGTGCCGATCGGTCCGACGCCGTTCGAGGTGCGGTCGGTGACGGAGAACCCGGACGGTTCGACCACGGTTCAGGTGTGTGAGGCGGCGTGGCCGCAGGTGTCCAAGGAGGACGGGGCACCCGTGCCGAGGCCCGGCTTCAGCCGCCTGACGGACATCACGGTGTCGCCGTTGATCGAGCAGGAGGTCGCGCAGCTGACGCTGTGGGGGATGCAGTCGCCGGCGTTGCGGGTGCGTGACTACCGGCCGGCGGCCGGGAGGTGCGAGCCGGAGCTGATGGTGGTGCAGGAGTTCGCGAACTGGCGTGCGGTGGCCCCGATCGGGCGGTACTCCGGCCACCGTGCCGGCCCCATGGACGTCGTCGTACCGGGCGAGGACGAGCCCCGTCCGCGCGAGGACATGCCCTGAGGCCGGGCAAGCCCGGGCGGCCTCAGCTCTCGGTCGGCACCAGGTCGCGGTACTCCGGCAGCGTGCCGTCGAGCACGGGCACGGGGATGGTGACCTCGCCGTCGGCGGCGGTGCTCATCGTCATGTCCGCCAGCGCGCCGGGGGCGGCGGGGGTGGTCATCAGCACCTTCTCGCCCTCGGGTCCGCCGAGCAGCAGCGTCTCGCCGGACGCGAGCCGGAACCGCTCGGTGTCGCCGCCGAGGGACAGCTCGACGGTCGCCTCGTCCTCGCCACGGTTGGTCAGCGCGCCCTGGACGGCGCCCGGGGCGTCGGCCTCTGCGGCGATCACGAGCAGGTTCTCGGCGGACACCGCGCCCAGCACCCCGCCGACGCCGTCGGAGGCCGAGTACGCGTCCTCCGTCGTGATGGGGTTGGTGGTCGAGCAGCCGGACAGGACCGCCGCCAGGGCGACGGCGGCGCCGACGGCGACGGTGCGGGCGGACGGACGGCTGCGGGCCACGGTGACTCCTCGGTGGGCGACGGCGCGCGACGGTGCGCGGGACGGCGGGTGCACGCGGGGGCGTGCGGGACACAGCCTACGGGGGGAGCGGCGCGCGGGGCGGTCGGCGCCGGCCGTGGTGTCGGCGTGCGGTCCCGTGCCCGCCGGGGGTGCGACGGCGCAGGTCAGAGCGGCCCCGGAGGACCGGGCGGCATGCTCCGCGGGGGACGGAGAAGGCCTGGTCGGAGACTAGCCACGACGGGCGCCGCGCGCGGCCTCATCCGCGGCGTGTCGGGTCGCTGACGCGGCCTGCAGCGCTCTGACCTGCGGAAACGTCGTCGATCTGCACCAAGTCCCCCCGATTCCACGTGGTAGACTGGGCTTCCGCGAAAGGGGACACCTGCAGATGACTTTCACTGTTGGGGAGACGGTTGTCTACCCGCACCACGGTGCAGCGCTGATCGAGGAGATCAAGACCAGGACCATCCGCGGCGAGGACAAGATCTACCTCAAGCTGAAGGTCGCACAGGGTGACCTGACCATCGAGGTCCCGGCGGAGAACGTCGACCTCGTGGGTGTGCGGGACGTCGTGGGCCAGGAGGGCCTGGACCGGGTGTTCGAGGTGCTGCGCGCCCCGTACACCGAGGAGCCGACGAACTGGTCGCGCCGGTACAAGGCGAACCTGGAGAAGCTGGCGTCGGGCGACGTGATCAAGGTCGCCGAGGTCGTGCGCGACCTGTCGCGCCGGGACGCGGACCGCGGCCTGTCGGCCGGCGAGAAGCGCATGCTGGCCAAGGCCCGGCAGATCCTGGTGTCGGAGCTCGCGCTCGCCGAGCACACCGAGGAGGAGAAGGCCGAGGCCATCCTCGACGAGGTGCTCGCCTCCTGACGCCGGTCGGACCCCGACCGCCGCGCCCATGCCCACCGCCGCGATCCTGACCGCCGCAGGCAGCGGCACACGGCTCGGCCTGCCCGGGCCCAAGGCCCTGGTGGAGCTCGCCGGGGTGCCGCTCGTCCTGCACGCGGCCCGCCGGCTCGCGGCGTCGGGCGTCGTCGCGTCGATCGTCGTGACCGTGCCGCCCGGGCGGGCCAGCGGGTTCCGGGCGCTGCTCGCCGGCCCCGTGCGGCCCGGCCTCGGCGTGCCCGTGACCGTGGTCGAGGGCGCGCGCTCCCGGCAGGGTTCCGTCGCCGCCGGGCTCGCCGCGCTGCCCGCGGACGCCGACGTCGTCCTCGTGCACGACGCGGCGCGCGCGCTCGCGTCCCCGGACCTCGTGTGCGCCGTCGAGGGCGCCGTCCGGTCCGGGCACCGCGCCGTGGTGCCCGGGCTGCCCGTCGCCGACACCATCAAGCAGGTCGGGGACCCGGTGGGCGGGGCGGCACCCGTCGTGGCGACGGTGCCGCGCGCCACGATGCGGGCCGTCCAGACGCCCCAGGGCTTCGACCGGTCGCTGCTCGACGCCGCCCACGCCGCGGGCGCGCACCGGGCGGAGGACGAGGCCACGGCGGCCACCGACGACGCCGCCCTGGTCGAGGCGCTCGGCGAGCAGGTCTGGGTCGTCCCCGGCGAGGAGGCCGCGATGAAGATCACCACCACGCGCGACCTCGCGGTCGCCGAGCTGCTGGCCCGGGACGGGTCGCCGGCGGTGCGCGCGTGACCGGGCTGCCGCGCACGGGCGTGGGCGTCGACGTGCACGCCGACGACCCGGATCCCGCGCCGGGCGCCGTGCTGCACCTGGCCGGCCTCGCCTGGCCGGGGG
>JAEWGQ010000308.1 GCA_023388235.1 Actinomycetes bacterium
CCCCCGCGGCGGCCAGCCGCCGGCCCGCGGGCCCGGTCACCGCCCCGCGCACCGCCGCGAGCACGTCGTCCACGCAGCGCGCGGCGCCCAGGTCCAGCCCGTCCAGGCGCAGGCCGGTGTCGAGCACGTGCGCGTGCGCGTCCACGAGACCCGGCGTGACCAGGGAACCCGCCAGGTCGACCACCTCGTCGGCGTCCGGCGCGTCCGCGTCCGCCCCGACCCACGCGACCCGGCCGGCCGCGACCAGCAGGGCGGTGGCGGCGGGCACGTCGGGGGTCAGCACGGTGCCGCCCCGGTAGAGCGTCGAGGTCACGCACGCACAGTAGCCAGCCCGGCGCACCGCCGCCGTCCGGGGCGTGCGCGCACCTCCGCCCGCGGCGCGGTCAGGTGCCGGCGTACGCGACGACCCCGCGCCGCACCGCCGCGCGGTCAGGTGCCGGCGTACGCGACGACCCCGCGCCGCACCGCCGCGACGGCCCTGCGGGCGGTCTCCCGCAGCCGCGGGTCGGGCGCGGCCTTCGCGACCTGGTCGAGGACGTCGACCACCTGCTTGCACCAGCGCACGAAGTCCCCCGCGGCGAGGTCCGCGTCGCGCAGCACCGCGTCCAGGCCGCGTCCGGCCGCCCACCGGTGCACCGGCTGCACCAGGCCCAGGTCGAGCGGCTGCACCGTCTCCAGCCGGTGCGCGGTCTCCAGGTCGTCCAGCTCGGACCAGATCCGGGTCGTCGCGTCCAGCGCGGTGCCCAGCCGGCCCGCGGGCCCTCCCGGCACCGCGGGGCTGCGGTCGCGGTCGTCGCGGCGCGCCGAGTAGACGACGGCGGACACCGCCGCGGCCAGGCCCGGCACGTCGAGGTCCTCCCACGCGCCCCGGCGCAGGCACTCGGCGAGCAGCAGGTCGTTCTCCGCGTACAGCCGCCGCAGCCACTGGCCGTCCTCGGTCACGCGGGTGTCCCCGTCCCGCCCGGCCAGGTAGCCGAGCTGCTCCAGCACGTCGCAGATCCGGTCGAACACGATCGCGATCGAGCCCGTGCGGCCCTCGATCCGGCGGACCAGCGACCGGTGCTCGCCCTCCAGGCGCTGCCACCGCTCCGCCCAGCGGGCGTGCTCCTCGCGGTCGGGGCACGCGTGGCAGGGGTGCGCCCGCAGCCGGCGGCGCAGCGCCGCGATCGCCTCGTCCTCGTCGCGCGCGACCGGCTTCCCGCGCCGCCGCGACGGCGCCGCGCCGCTGATCCTCCCCGCCGCGATCTCCGCCCGCAGCGCCGCCGCCAGGTCGCGCCGGTGCGACGCCGCGCGGGCCGAGAACCCCCGCGGGACCCGCAGGTGCCCGACGGTGCGCACGCCGTCGCCGACCTCCTGCACGGACAGGCGGCGCACCTCGCGCTCCGTGGTGAGCACCAGCGGGCGCGCCCCCTCGAACCCGCCGGCCGACCCGGGCTCGACGACCACGGCGTGCGTCGCGCGACGTCCGCTCGGCACCGCCACGACGTCCCCGACCGCCAGCCCGCTCAGGCTGCGGGCTGCCTGCTCCCGGCGTGCCGCGGCACCCGCCCGGTGCACGCCCCGCTCGCGGTCGCCGATCTCGCGGCGCAGCGACCAGTACTCGCGGAAGTCCCCGAGGTGGCACGACATCGCCTCGGCGTACCCCTCCAGGGCCTCCGCGTGGCTCTGCGCCTGCCGGGCGAGCCCCACGACGCCGCGGTCCGCCTGGAACTGCGCGAACGACGTCTCGAGCACCTCGCGCGCCCGCACCCGGCCCACCTGCGCCACGAGGTTGACGGCCATGTTGTAGGTCGGCCGGAACGCCGAGCGCAGCGGGTACAGCCGCTTCGAGGCGAGGCCGGCCAGCGCCATCGGGTCCAGGTCGCCGCGCCCGACGACCACGGCGTGCCCCTCGGTGTCGATGCCCCGGCGGCCCGCCCGCCCCGTCAGCTGCGTGTACTCCCCCGGCGTGATGTCGACGTGGTGCGAGCCGTCCCACTTGACCAGCTTCTCCAGCACCACGGACCGCGCGGGCATGTTGATGCCCAGGGCCAGCGTCTCGGTGGCGAACACCACCTTGACCAGGCCGCGCACGAACACCTCCTCGACCGTCTCCTTGAACGCCGGCAGCATCCCGGCGTGGTGCGGGGCGACGCCGCGGACCAGCGCGTCCACGAAGCCCCAGTACCCGACGACGTCGAGGTCCTCCTGCGGGATCGACGCGCACCGCGACTCCGCGACGAGCCGGATCTCCTCCTGCTCCGCCGGGGTGGTGAGCCGCAGCCCGCCGGCCAGGCATTGCGCGACGGCCGCGTCGCACCCGGCGCGCGAGAAGATGAACACGATCGCGGGCAGCAGCCCGGCCTCGTCGAGCACGTCGACCATCACCGGGCGCGGCACCGGCCGCGGGCCGCCCGGGCCGCCGGGGCCGCCACCGGGCGCGCCGTCCCGCCGCCGTCCCCCGGGGCCGCGGAAACCCCGGTCCCCCGCGCCCCGGCGTCCCCGGTGCGGGCCGTCGCCGGACCGCTCCGCGCGCCGCAGCAGGTGCGCGAGCTCCGGGTTGATCGGCGGGTTCGCGCCGGGCGCCGTCGGGTCGACGTGCCCGGCGTACAGGTCCAGCAGGTCGTCGCGCACCAGCACGTGCTGCCCGAGCGGCACCGGCCGGTGCTCGCTGACCACCACCGCCGTGTCGCCGCGCACCGTGCGCAGCCAGTCCCCGAACTCCTCGGCGTTCGACACGGTGGCGGACAGCGACACCAGCTGCACGTCGTCGGGCAGGTGGATGATCACCTCCTCCCACACCGGGCCGCGGAACCGGTCCGCCAGGTAGTGCACCTCGTCCATCACGACGTACCCCAGCCCGTCGAGCGTGCTGGAACCGGCGTAGAGCATGTTCCGCAGCACCTCGGTCGTCATCACCACCACCGGCGCCTCGCCGTTCTGGGTGGTGTCGCCCGTCAGCAGGCCGACCTGGCCGGCGCCGTACCGGCGGACCAGGTCGTTGTACTTCTGGTTCGACAGCGCCTTGATCGGGGTCGTGTAGAACGCCTTGCGCCCGGTCGCCAGCGCCAGGTGCACGGCGAACTCCCCGACGACCGTCTTGCCGGCGCCCGTCGGGGCCGCGACGAGGACGCCGCTGCCGTGCTCCACCGCCTCGCACGCCTCGGTCTGGAAGTCGTCGAGCGGGAAGTCCAGGAGCGCCCGGAACCGGGCGAGCTCGCTGCGCTCCGCCTGCGCGCGGCGCCGGGCGGCGGCGTAGCGCTCGGCCGGGGACAGCTCCTCGGGGTCGCGGGTCGTGTCGCGTCGTGCCACGTGCACACCCTAGGTCGGGTGCGGGGCGAGCACCCGGACGGCGCCGGGGTGGACCTCCGCGACCAGCGGCAGCGGACCGATCCGCTCGCCGTCCGCGTGCGCCTCCGGCGGGATCCGCCCGAGGTGCGGCGCCGGCTCGACGAGCACCCGCCGGCTGCGGATCACCTGCACGTCCGGGTGGCGCAGGTGCCGGCCCGCGTACATGCCGGGGAAGATCCGCACCACGCCGGCCTTGCTGAACGGGCCGGCGACGACGACGTCGAGCAGCCCGTCGTCCAGGCGCGCGTCGGGCGCCACCCGGATGCCGCCGCCGATCCACGGGCCGTTCGCCGCGACCACCACGGTGCCCGCCGACTCCCAGACGCCCTCGTCCGTCGTCAGGCGGTAGCCGTAGGGCCGGAACGCCCGCAGCTCGGGGACCAGGGCGCGCACGTACCGCGCCGACCCGCGCGGCCAGCGCAGGGCGTTCGCCCGGGCGTTCACGGCCGCGTCGATCCCGCAGGACAGCGCACCGAGGTACCACTCGCGGGCGCTGTGCCGCGGGGAGCCCACGCTGACCGCGTCGATCGCCCGGGGGCCGGTCAGCAGGGCGCGCTCCAGGGCGGTCACCGACGCGGCCACGTCGCCCCGCGGCAGGCCCAGCGCGCGGGCCACGTCGTTGCCGGTCCCCCCGGCGACGATGCCGAGCGGCAGCTCCGTGTCCGCCACGACGTTCGCGCCGAGGTGCACCAGCCCGTCGCCGCCGACGACCACGAGCGCATCCAGGCCCGCCACCGCGGCGCGGCGCGCGTGCGCGGTCGCGGTCAGCAGGTCGCGCGCCGTCAGGTCCTCCACGTGGTGCCCGCGCCGGCGCAGCGCCTCGAGCGCCGCGGCGCCCACGCCGGACCCGCGCCCGACGCCTGCCACGGGGTTGACGACCACCCCGAGGTGGCTCACCGGGTGAGCGTCCCGTCCGCGTCCGCCGCCGCGAGGCGCCGGTCGGCGCGCCGGTCGTGCAGCAGCGAGAGCCCGACGGCGGCCATGTACAGCCCGATCGTCGGCAGCGCCAGCACCATCATCGTCAGCACGTCCGGCGTCGGCGTCATCACCGCGGAGAACACGCAGGAGATGAGCACCGCCCAGCGCCAGCCCTTCATCCACGTCGCGCCGCGCACGAGCCCCACGAGGTTCAGGCAGACCATGAGCACGGGCACGAGGAACGCCACCCCGAACGCCAGCACGAAGCGCATGACGAAGCTCAGGTACGTCGAGGCGTCGATGAGGTTCGTCGCCTCCTCCGGCACGAACTCCGTCAGCACCGTGACCGCGCGCGGCAGGACGTACCAGGCGAACGCCGCGCCCGCCAGGAACATCGGCACCGCGACGCCCACGAACCCGATCGCCGACCGGCGCTCGCGCCGCGTCAGCCCCGGCGTGACGAACGCCCACAGCTGGTAGAGCCACCACGGGCTCGACACGAGCGCCCCGATGAACAGGGCGACCTTGAACTTCATGTCCATCGCGGAGGCGAGCCCCGCGAAGTTCACCGACGCGACGACGTTCCGCTCCGCCGCGGCGTCGAGCAGCGGGTCCTGCAGCGCCTGGAACACCGGGTCGTACGCGACCCAGCCCAGCACGGCGCCGACGAGCACGCCGAGCGCGGCGAGCACGAGCCGCTTGCGCAGCTCCACCAGGTGCTCGCGCAGCGGCATCCTGCCCTCGGGGTTGGCCGAGGGGCGACGCAGTGCCACGGTGCGGTCAGGACCTCGGCTCGGTGGGGGCCTGCTCCCCGGCGGCGGGCGGCGGCGTCACCGGCGCGGCGGGCGGCACGGGGGCCGGGGGCGTGACCGGCGCCGCGGGCGTCGCCGGCGTCACGGGCGCGGCAGCCGCCGGCGGCGTCGTCGCCGCCGGCTTGTCGTCGTCGTCCGTGAGGTCGCGGACCTCGTTCTTGAAGATCTTCATCGACTGACCGACGCCCCGGGCGACGTCCGGGAGCCGCTTCGCCCCGAACAGCAGCAGGACGATGAGGATCAGGAACAGGATCGTTACCGGGTGCTCGAAGAGCCTTCCCATCACAGAACTCCCAGGTGCGTCGGGGCGGTCACGGAAGTCTACCCGGCGCGGTCCCGGGGGTGACCCGGACCACGTCCCAGGCCGGGGCTGCTCAGCGGGTGTAGGAGCGCCAGGTCGCGCGCACCGCACGGTCCCGGGCGCGGCGGCGCTCGCGCCGGACCCGGGCCTGCGCGCGGGCCTCGGCCCAGCGGGCGCGGGCGTCGTCCGGCTC
>JAEWGQ010000325.1 GCA_023388235.1 Actinomycetes bacterium
GCGCGGGGGTGGTCGACGCGGCGGCACCGTGTAGACTGGTCGGACTCGATGTGCGGGGACGAGAGACCTCCCCGCTGCGGCGAACGGCTCCTCGGCGTCGATGCCCGGCCGTCACGACCCGCCCGTACCACCACCCTCCGCGCCGCGGAGTGAGAGCAGTCATCATCACGTACCCCCCGGCCGCCCTGCGGCCAGTTCCGCCCGTCCGCACGTCACCGCCCGCAGCGCCGGCCCCCGCCGCGCTGTCGTGGCGCCAGGCCGACGACGGCCTGTGGGTCGCCACCCGCGACGGCGAGTACGCCGGCATGGTGGCCCGCCACGGCGACGCGTTCGCCGTGCTCGACCACCTGTCGCGCCCGGTCGGCACCGCCGCCACGCGGCAGGACGCGACCGAGCTCCTGCAGCCGGCGGCTCCGCCGGCCGCCCGGGCGTGCACCCGTGCACGCCTCCACCGCTGTCCGCGCCCGTCCGGGCGCGGCTCGAGGGGCCGCGACCGCGGTCCCTCCGCACGAATGAGAGAAGACACCATGGCCATCGGGACCGTGAAGTGGTTCAACGCCGAGAAGGGCTTCGGGTTCATCGCCCCGGCCGACGGCGGTCCGGACGTGTTCGCGCACTACAGCGCGATCGCGAGCACGGGCGGCTACCGCTCGCTGGACGAGAACCAGCAGGTCGAGTTCGACGTCACCCAGGGCCCCAAGGGCCCGCAGGCGGCCAACATCCGCCCGGCCTGACGCCGCTCTCCGGTCGCCCCGCCGCGCGCGGGGCGACCGGACCCCCCGGGGACCGACCGACCCCCGGGGACCGGTCGCCCGCGGGCGCCGGGATCAGACCGCCCGGTACCGCCGCACGAGCGGGCAGTCGAACGGGTCGCGGGCGGACAGCCCGACCTCGTTGAGGTAGCGCACCACGATGGCGTAGGAGCGCAGGAGCGTCGTCTCCGTGTAGGGCACGTCGTGCCGGGAGCAGTGCTCGCGGACCAGCCGGCGGGCGCGGGCGAGGTGCGGCCGCGGCATGCTCGGGAACAGGTGGTGCTCGATCTGGTAGTTGAGGCCGCCCATCAGGGCGCTCATCACGCCGCCGCCGGAGATGTTCCGCGACGTCAGGACCTGCTTGGACAGGAAGTCCAGCCGGCTGGACTCCGGGATCACGGCCATGCCCTTGTGGTTCGGGGCGAACGAGGCACCCATGTAGACGCCGAACACGGCGAGCTGCACCCCGAGGAACGCGAACCCGAGGCCGAGGGGCAGCAGCCACAGCACGAGCGCGACGTAGGCGCTGAGCCGCACGCCGATGACGACGAGCTCGACGGTGCGGTCCCGGCCGCGCTCCGCGGCGAGCAGCGAGCGCACCGACGTCAGGTGCAGGTTCAGCCCCTCGAGCGTCAGCAGCGGGAAGAACGCCCAGCCCTGCACCCGCGCGAGCGCCGCCATGACCCGGCCGCGCGACGCGGCGTCCTGCGGCAGGAACACGATGGTGTCCGGCGCGATGTCCGGGTCCTTGCCGACCCGGTTCGGGTTGGCGTGGTGCCGGGAGTGCTTGGACATCCACCACTGGTGGCTGATGCCGACGACGCCGTTGGCGAGCACCCGCCCGAGGCGGTCGTTGGCCGGGCCGGACGCGAACACCTGGCGGTGCGACGCCTCGTGCGCGACGAAGGCGGCCTGCGTGAGGACGACGCCCAGCGCCGCGGCGACGAGCAGCTGGAACCAGGAGTCGCCGAGCAGCACGGACACGGTGGCCAGGGCGGCCAGCGCGAGCCCGAGGCCGACCAGCAGCCGGACGTAGAACGCGCGGGTGCGGGCGAGCAGCCCGGCCTCGCGCACGCGCTGCGAGAGCTCCTGGTACGAGCCGGTGGCGGCGGCCTGGCCGCGGCGGACGGTGGGTGCGTCAGTGGTCATGCGATCTCCGGACGGCTGGGGTCGACTTCCCAGCCGGGGGCATGAGCGGACGCTCGTCGTGCGGATGCCTCCCCACGCTACGTCATGGTGGCGGCGGGCGCCCTCCCCCTTCCGCGTGGTGGACCGCGACCTCACCCGGTGCGGGGTCCGCGGCGGGGACCTTGGGCACCCGGCGGGCCGTGCGGCCGCCGCTACGTTGACCGCGTGAGAGACGACGTCGTACTGCACCCGGAGCACGTCGCGCGAGTCGTCGGCTACCTGCAGGACGGCACGCACGTGCACGTCGCGGGGCTGCGGGGGTCGGGACGCAGCGCCGTGCTCGGCCAGGTCACCGACCGGCTCGCCGCGCTGGGCATCCCCGTGGTGGCGGTCCGCGGGATGCGGGCGCTGCGGGACCGGCCCCTGGGCGCGCTCGCGGTGGCGGGCGTCCCCGTGGCGAGCACCCCGCACCCGCTGACGCTGCTGACGTCCGCCGTCGACGGGCTCGCGGACCTGCTGGGCTCGCCGTCGGCGGTGCTGCTGGTGGACGACGCGGACGAGCTCGACGGCACCTCGGTGGCGGCGATCCACGCGGTGCACGACCGGCTGCGCACGCGCGTCGTGACCGCGAGCCTGCCCACAAGGGTGCCGGCGATGCTCACCGACGAGCTGCGGCCGGCGGCCCGGGTCGACCTGGGGCCGCTGCCGTTCGACGGCGTGCACCGGCTGCTGCACACGATGCTGGGGCGCGGGGTCGAGCCCGCCGCCGTCGCGCGCATCGCCGCGGCCTCGGGCGGGCTGCCCGGCCTCGTCGAGGCGCTGGTGGACACCGCGCGCCGGGAGAACCGCCTGGTGCTGCGCGACGGGCTGTGGGTCGCGCGGGGCGAGCTGTGGACCAGCCCGCTGTCCCAGACGGTCGAGCCGTTCCTCACGGGGCTCGGCGAGGACGACCGCGAGGCGCTGACCGTGCTGGCGTTCGCCGGGACGGTCTCCCTGGCGACCGCCGGCGACCTGGTCGGCGCGGACCGGCTGACGGCGCTGGACGACGCCGGGCTCGTGCAGGTGCTCTCGGACGGGGAGCGCACGCTGGTCGGGGTGTTCCCGCCCGTGGTCGGCGACCACCTGGTGCACGAGACGCCGGTGACGCGCCGGCTGCAGGCCACCGGGCGGGTGTCCGGCGCGCGGTCGCGGCAGGGGGCGCCGGTCGTCCCGGTGGGCAGCCGGGTGGTGACGCCCGTGCTGAGCCGGCTGTTCGCGGGCCACTGGGCCGAGCGCCGGGCGCTGCTCACCCGGCGGTGGGAGCAGGACCCCGCGGACCCGGGCACCACCGCGGAGCTGCTGGAGGCGATGCGCCTCACGCACGCCCGCCCGCACGAGCTGGGCGCCGTGCTGGACGCCGCGGGGCTGACCGAGGAGCAGGTCGCCGCGCCCGGCCCGGAGCTCGCCAGGGCCCGCCACGCGGAGCACCTGGTGGCCACCGGGCAGGTGGGCGCGGCGCAGGCGGTGCTGGCGGACCTCCACCCCACCGACCCCCGCGCGCGCCGGGTGGCGGCGACCGCCCGCGCCCTGGTGCTGCTGTACTCGTGCGAGGTGGAGCGGGCCGCCGCGGTGGCGCTGGCCGACGTGGAGCAGGCCCGGCAGGACCTGGACCCGGTGGCCCTGATGGCGCACACGACGGTCGCCGCGCTCGCGCTGGCCGTGCTGGGCCGGGCGATGGAGATGGACCGGCTGGTGTGCGACGCGCTGAGCCTGCCGACCGCGTGCCCGCAGGAGCCGCAGCTCGCGGTGGGCCTGGTGGCGCTCGCGGCGGAGGCGACCACCTGGCAGGGCCGGACGGACTTCGCGGAGTCGCTCGGCGTGCAGGCCCGCGCGATGGACCGGCGGCCGGGGCCGCACCCCTACCAGGCGGCCGAGCTGATCGGCGCCCTCATCCGGGACGACGACGACCCGGCGGTGGCCGCGGAGACGGCCGAGGCGATCTGGCGGGTGGCGCTGGACCGCCTCGCGCAGGGCTACGTCCCGGCGGGCGTGGTGGCCGGGGTGCTGGCGGTGGACCGGTTCCCCGACGCTGCGCGCGCGGCGGTGCTGGTCGAGGCGGCCGCGGGCTGCGACGCGCCGCTGCTGCAGCACCTGGCGGCGTACGCGGAGGCGGTCGCCGCCGGCTGCCCGGAGCGGCTGGCGGCGCTGGAGCCGGTGCTGCGC
>JAEWGQ010000344.1 GCA_023388235.1 Actinomycetes bacterium
GGCTCGGACGTGCCGGCGCGCCGGGCGCGGACGCGGCCGGTCCCGCCGACCCCGCGGCGTGCGTGCCCCGGGGCTGGGCAAGCGTGCGCAGTGTGCGGGGACCGCGGGAGGACCCCTGCGGGTGGCTGCCGCGGACGGTCACGTGGTCCGCGACCGACCGCGGCGCGCGGGCCTCAGGCCGCGACGAGCGTCAGGAGGGTGGCCTCGGGGCGGCAGGCGAACCGCACCGGCGCGTAGGGGGAGGTGCCGAGCCCGCCGCTGACGTGCAGCCAGGTGGAGTCCGCGCCGCCGCGGGCGTCGGGCCGTGCGCCCGGCCAGCCGTGCAGGCCCTTGGCCCGCCCGCGGTCGAGGTCGCAGTTGGTGACGAGCGCGCCGTAGCCGGGGAGCGCGAGCTGGCCGCCGTGGGTGTGCCCGGCGAGCACCAGGTCGACGTCGTCGGCGTGCATGGCGTCGAGCACCCGGCGGTAAGGCGCGTGCGTGACGCCCAGGTGCAGGTCGACGTCGCCGCCGTCGGCGCGGGTGACGCCGGCGTCGTCCACGACGCGCGCGGGCCGCACGTCGTCGGGGCCGCCCGCGGCGGGGAACCGGTCCCGGTCGAGGTGGGCGTCGTCGGTGCCGACCAGCGAGAGGCGGCGCCCCCCGGCCGTGATCTCGTCCCGGCGGTTGGTGAGGTCCACCCACCCGGCGGACACGAGGTGCCGGCCGAGCTCGCCCCACGGCAGCTCGACGGGGGGCGCGGCCGGGGCGGTGCGGGCGTCCGGCAGCAGGTAGCGGGCGGGGTTCTTGGCCGAGGGGGCGTAGAAGTCGTTGGACCCCCACACGAACGCGCCGGGGCCCGCGAGGTGCGGCTCCAGGGCGTGCAGCAGCGCCGGCATGGCCTCCAGGTGCGCCCAGTTGTCGCCGGTGTCCACGACCAGGTCGGGCCGCAGCGAGGCGAGGTCACGCACCCAGTCGACCTTGTGCTGCTGGCCGGGCGTGAGGTGCAGGTCGGAGACGTGCAGGATCCGCAGGGGCTCCTGCCCGGCGGGCAGCACCGGGACGGTGACCTCCCGCAGGGTGTACCAGCGCACCTCGACGAGCGACGCCCAGGCCAGGGCCCCGGCGCCGGCGAGGGTCAGCGCGCCGAGCGCCCGGGCGGCGGGGTGGCTCACGGGCGGCCCTGCCCGGGGTTCGCCGGGTTCGGTGGCGCGGTGCCTGCCTGGTTCGGGTCCCCGCCGGTCGGCGCCACGGGCCCGGCGGACAGCGCCAGGGTGATGAGCGAGCCGGGCGTCGCCGTGCCGGAGGGCGTCTGGGTCGCGACCGCGCCGGCCGGGACGGTGTCGGAGTTCACGGGCGCCCCGACGGCCACGGTGAACCCGGCCTGCTCCAGCGTCTGCGTCGCGGTCGCCTGGTCCTGCCCGACGACCGAGGGCACGGGCACGGGGCGCCCGAACACCTGGTCGTTGGACGGGGCGCCGAACTCGGGGTTGGGCTGCCCGTCGGCGAGCGCCTGGTCCATGAACCGCTTCCAGGTCGGGCCGGCGACGGTCGCGCCGTACATGTACCGGATGTACTTGCCGTTGATCCGCACGCCCTGCATCGGCGTGAACTTGTCCGGGTAGCCGACCCACACGGCGCTGGACAGGCGCGGGGTGTAGCCGACGAACCAGGTGTACTCGTTCGCCGAGGTGGTGCCGGTCTTGCCGGAGGCGGTGTAGCCCTGCGGCCGGCCGATGTCCTTGCCGGTGCCCTCCCAGACCCGGCTCAGGCCGAAGTTCATCGCGTTCGCGAGCTCGGGGCTGATCGCCTGCGTGCAGTTCGCGGACGGGACGGGCAGCTCCGCGCCGCTCGGGTCCTGGACGCTGGTGATGGCGACCGGCTGGCAGTAGGTGCCGCCGGAGGCGAACGTCGCGTACGCCGCGGCGAGTGCGAGCGGGGTGGTGGACGAGGTGCCCAGGACGTTCGCGGGGTACGGGTCGAACGCCCCGGTGCCCGAGCTGCCACCGGCCTTGACGACGCCGAGCTCGGCGGCGCCGTTCATGATGTTGCAGAGGTCGAGCTGCATCGCCATGGTCAGGTACGCCAGGTTGACCGAGCCCTTGGTGGCGTCGGCGACCGTCATGACGCCGCGGCCTCCCTCGGCGTTCCCGGGGGTCCACTTCTTGTTGATGCCGCGCTTGCCGCACGCGGTGAACTGGTTCTCGTTCAGCGGCCGCACGGTGCCGTCGACCCGCTCGTTGAGGTTGTGGCCCTGCTTGAGCCACTCGAGCAGGGTGAACGGCTTGAACGTCGACCCGGGGGCGAACCCGGTCGAGCCGCCGTAGTCGTACGAGGTGTTGTAGTTCACCGACGTGTCGCGGCCGGTGGCGTCCGCCGCGTTGTTGAAGTTCCGGTTCTCGGCCATGGCCTTGATCTGGCCGGTGCCGGGCTCGACGACGGAGATCGCGGAGCCGATGCCCTGCGGGTCGTCGACCGGCACGCCCGCCTTCACCTCCGCGTCCGCGATCGTCTGCTGGCGCGGGTCGAGGGTGGTGCGGATCGTCAGGCCGCCGCGCAGCAGCAGCTCGCGGCGCTCGTCGGCGGTCTCGCCGAACGCGGGGTCGTTCTCGATCACGCGGGTCACGTAGTCGCAGAAGAAGCCGGAGCCGACCACGACGTCGCCGGCGGCCATGCAGCCGTTGCGCGGCTCGCTGACGCGCAGGGTGTCCGGGAGGGGCGTCGCGATCCCGGCCTGGTACTCCTCCTCCGAGATGAAGGACTCCTTCTTCATCCGGTCGAGGACGGTGTTCCGGCGGTCCTGCGACGCCTCGGGGTTCTTCACCGGGTCGTACAGCGTCGGGCTGTTGGTGATGCCCGCGATGGTCGCCGCCTCGAGGTAGCTGAGGTCGGCGGCGGACTTGCTGAAGTACCGCTGCGCCGCCGACTCGACCCCGTAGGTCGCGACGCCGAACTGCGCGATGTTCAGGTAGTTCTCGAGGATCTCGTCCTTCGTCATCCGCTTCTCGAGCGCGATGGCGAGCTTCGCCTCGCGGAGCTTGCGGGCGTAGCCCTCCGCGCCCTCGTCCTCGCGGGCGGCCTCGACGGCGGCGGAGTCGCCGTTGCGCATCGCCATCTCGATGAGCACGTTCTTCACGTACTGCTGGGTGAGCGTGGAGGCGCCCTGCTTGGAGCTGCCGGCGACGTTCTGCACCATCGCGCGCATCATGCCGGCGGGGTCGATGCCGCCGTGCCGGTAGAACCGGCGGTCCTCGGTGGCGACCACGGCGTCCTGCATCGGCTTGGAGACGGCCGACAGCGGGACCACCTGGCGGTTCTCCGCGAAGAACGTCGCGAGCACCGTGCCGTCGGCGGCCAGCATCGTGGAGTTCTCGGACAGCGGCCCCGGCTCGAGGTCCGCCGGCAGGTCGTCGAACGCCTGGATGCTGAGGTCGGTCGCGGTGTTCGCGGCGGCGACGGTCGGCATCACGAGCCCGGCGGTGAGCACGCCGCCGACCCCGGCGGTCAGCACGAACGCCAGGAGGAGGGCGAGCGCCTGCACGACGGTGACCTGCCGCCCGCGCGGCGAGGGGGGAGGAGCCATGCCCGCCAGGGTACGGGAGGGCGCTGGGCGACGGTCGGTCGTCCACAGGACGCAGGCTGACCTGCACGGTACCTGCACAAGGGTGCCGCGGGGGACGAACCAGGACATGTCCACCGAACGGAGGATGTGGTGGGACGAAACGAGCCGGTACGGTCGCCGGGCAGGGGGACTGCCGAACCGTCCGTCGTCGCGCCCGGGTGCCGACGGTGGACCGGCCCGTCCCGGTACTCAGGGACGAGGTGTGGGCATGTCGATGGCGGGGCCTGACGGCCACTGGACCGCGCGAGCCGCGTGCGGGAAGGGCAAGGTGGCGCCCGACGCGCTGTTCGTCGAGGGTGCGGCGCAGCGCGACGCGCGGTCGGTGTGCTCGTCGTGCGTGGTGCGGATGGAGTGCCTGGCCGACGCGCTGGACTCGCGCGCGGACTTCGGCGTCTGGGGCGGGATGACCGAGCGGGAGCGCCGCGCGCTGCGCCGGCGCCGCCCGGAGGTCGAGTCCTGGTGGGACGAGCTGTTCGGGCCGGACCGCGCCGCCGGCGCCGATCCCGCGGACGCGGGTGCGCCCCGCGCGATGGCGACCTGACCGCGCCCGCGGCGCACGGCTAGGGTGGCGCCATGGCCACCACCACGTGGGAGTACGCGACCGTCCCCCTCATCGTCCACGCCACCAAGGCGATCCTCGACCAGTGGGGTCAGGACGGCTGGGAGCTCGTCCAGGTGCTGCAGTCCGAGACCGGGCTCGTCGCCTACCTCAAGCGCCCGACGGGCGAGAGGTGAGCGTCCTCGACCGCCTCGCCGCGCTCGGCGTCGAGCTGCCCGAGGTCGCCGCGCCCGTCGCCGCCTACGTCCCGGCCGTCCGGACCGGCGCGTACGTGCACACCTCCGGGCAGCTCCCGTTCGTCGCGGGCGAGCTGCCCGTCACCGGCAAGGTCGGGACCGGCCCCGGCCAGGTGTCCCCGGAGACCGCGCAGGACCTCGCCCGGACCGCCGCCCTCAACGCGGTCGCCGCGGTGGCGTCGCTCGTGGGCGACCTGGACCGCGTGGTCCGGGTGGTGAAGGTCGTCGGATTCGTCGCGAGCGACCCGTCGTTCACCGGCCAGCCCGGCGTCGTCAACGGCGCGAGCACGCTGCTGCAGCAGGTCTTCGGTGACGCGGGCGTGCACGCGCGCTCGGCGGTCGGCGTCGCCGTGCTGCCGCTGGACTCGCCCGTCGAGGTCGAGATCGTCGTGGAGCTCGCGCCGGGGGACTGACCTGCGCGCGCACGACGGCCCGGTCACCCGCGAGGGGTGGCCGGGCCGTCGTCGTCGGTGGGGGCGTCAGCGCGCCCGGCGCTCCAGGCGCTCGAGGTCCAGCAGCACGATGGCCCGGCCCTCCCGGCGGACCCAGCCGCGCGCCGCGAAGTCGGCGAGCGCCTTGTTGACCGTCTCGCGGGACGCGCCGACGAGCTGCGCGAGCTCCTCCTGCGTGAGGTCGTGCGCGACCCGCACCCCCTCGTCGGTCTGCTGCCCGAACCGGTGCGACAGGTCGAGCAGCGCCTTGGCCACGCGCCCCGGGACGTCGGAGAACACGAGGTCGGCGAGCGCGTCGTTCGTGCGGCGCAGCCGGCGGCCGAGGGCCCCGAGCAGGTGCTTGGCGACCGTCGGGTTCTGCTCCAGCCACGGGATCAGGTCGTGGTGGCCGAGCTCCAGGACCACCGCGTCGGCGAGGCCGGTGGCGGTGGCGGTGCGCGGGCCGGGGTCGAACAGCGACAGCTCGCCGAACATCTCGCCCGGGCCGAGCACGGCGAGCAGGTTCTCGCGCCCGTCGGCCGACCGGCGGCCGAGCTTGATCTTGCCCGAGCGGATCACGTACAGGCGGTCGCCCGGCTCGCCCTCGTGGAACAGCACCTCGCCGCGGGCGACGTGCTGCGGCACCATCGAGGCGAGCAGCGTGCGGGACGCCTCGGGGTCCATGTTCGCGAACAGGGGCGCCGTGAGCACGACGTCGTCCTCCACGGGAGGAACCTCACCTTCTGACCGGGATGTGACGTCCCTCAGTCTGCCTCATCAGGCGCGGGCGGCACCGCGCAGCAGGCCCGGGCCCCCGTGGGTGACGTCCCGCGCGAGCTGTTCGATGTACCGGTCGGTCAGCTCGCGCAGGGCGTCCGCCAGCCGGGTCTCGTACCGCGCGAGCCGGGAGTCCAGCTCGCGCAGCCGCGGGAGCTCGTGCACCTCGGCGAGCGGCAGCGCCCCGCGGACCGCGGCGGCGAGCTCGGCGGCGGGCGGCAGGTCCGCGGCGGGTCCGAGCAGGTCGCGGACGTCGGGGTCGGCCCCGGGGGTCTGCGGCGGCGCGGCGGCGGCCACGGCGAGCTCCAGCCGGTCGCGGACGAGGCGGCGCCAGCGGACCACGTGCTGGTGCTCCAGGCGCAGGGCGCCCCGCTGGCGGCGCAGCTCGACGAGCTCGGCAGCCGTCCCGGCCAGGGTCATGCGGTCCGCCGTCCTCCTCGTCGGCCCGCGCTGCTGCCGGCCGTCCACCCTCTCGTTCGACGCCGGGCGCGGGGGACTTGAGCCGTTGCGCGAGTGATCTGGGCGCGGTCACCCGCCGGGAGGACGCGGCGTCCCCCGGTGGACCTACGCTGGGCCGATGAGCCCCGCGCCGCCCGCCGGACGCCCGGCCGCCGGACGCCCGCCCGCCGGACGCGAGCCCGCCGCCCGGCCGCCGGTCGCGCTGGTCCGCCGCGCCCGCCGGGTGAACCGCGCGCTGGCGGTGCGCTGGCCCGACGCCCGCTGCGAGCTCGACTTCCGCAGCCCGCTGGAGCTGCTCGTCGCGACGGTGCTGTCGGCGCAGACGACGGACGTCCGCGTGAACCAGGTGACGCCCGCGCTGTTCGCCCGGTACCCCGACGCCGCGGCGTACGCGGGCGCCGACCCGGAGGAGCTGGAGGGCCTGATCCGGCCGACCGGGTTCTTCCGCGCGAAGGCCCGCTCGCTGCAGGGGATCGGCCGGGCGCTCGTCGAGCGGTTCGGCGGCGAGGTGCCGCCGCGGCTCGAGGACCTGGTGACCCTGCCGGGCGTGGGCCGCAAGACCGCGAACGTCGTGCTGGGCGACGCGTTCGGCGTCCCGGGCATCACCGTGGACACGCACGTCGGCCGGCTCGCCCGGCGCCTGGGCTGGACCACCGAGGACGACCCCGTGAAGGTCGAGCAGGACGTCGCCGCGCTGATCCCGCGCCCGGAGTGGACGCTCGTCAGCCACCGGCTGATCTTCCACGGCCGGCGCACCTGCCACGCGCGCACGCCCGACTGCGCGAGCTGCCCGCTGACCCGGGACTGCCCGTCCGCGCTCGTGCGCGTCCCCGCGCCGCCGGTGCAGGACGGACCGCCGCCGGCGGACGCGGCGCCCGGCGGCGGTGCCTAGGCCAGGTCGCGCAGCCAGTCGCGCAGCAGGCCGGTGACCCGCTCGGGCTCCTCCTCCGGCAGGTAGTGCCCGGCGCCGGAGAGCATCTCGAACCGGTAGTGCGACCCGAGCGCCCGCCCCACGGGGCCGTCGGCCATCGCGCGGGCCACGGTGTAGCAGCCGTCGGAGCCGCCGTGCACCTGCAGCGTCGGCACCGCCTCGGCGGCGCGCAGCGCGTGCGCGTACCGCCGGCCGTCGGCGCGCGGGCCCGACCGGTACAGCCAGCGCACCTGCTCCAGCGCCGAGTGGGCGGCGAACGGGACCTGCGCGGCCCGCCGGTACAGGGCGAGCGCGGCGGGCTCGGGCCAGCGGGGACCGCCCCACTCGCGCAGCAGCCGGGCGACGAGGTCGCCGCGGGTCATCGCGCGCTCGGGGAGGTACGGCACCTGGATGGCGGCCATCCGCCGGGCCGCGCGGGTGCGCAGGCCGGACCGCGGGTCGGCGCGGCGCAGCAGCGGGTGCGGGGACGACAGCGCGACGACGCCGCGGGTCAGCTCCGGGTGGTACGCGGGCATCGCCCAGGCCACGTCACCGCCCCCGACGCCGTGCCCGACGACGACCGCCCGGTCGCAGCCGAGGGACCGGACGACGCCGGCGACGTCCCGCGTGAGGGTCGGCACGTCGTAGCCGATGGGCGGCTTGTCGGAGCCGCCGGTGCCGCGCAGGTCCATCGCGACGACGCGGTACCCGTCGGCCGCGACGGCGGGGAGCTGGTGGCGCCAGGTCCACCAGAGGCCCGGCAGGCCGTGCAGCAGCACCACGAGGGGT
Source organism: Actinomycetes bacterium (assembly GCA_023388235.1). GTDB lineage: Bacteria > Actinomycetota > Actinomycetes > Actinomycetales > Cellulomonadaceae > Cellulomonas. The sequence continues at coordinate 7,760 of JAEWGQ010000344.1, forward strand.
GCGTCACGGTCGTCGGGGCCGGCGACGGCGACGTGGAACCGCGCACCGTTCGCCGGGACGAAGTGGTGCCGCCACGGGCCGTCGAGCAGCAGGGCTGAGGAGTCGACGGTCATCGGTGCCGAACCTACCGCGTCGGCGGCGCCGCCGGGTGGAGCCGGTGCTGGCGGTCCCGCCAGGCGAGCGCGGACCCACCCAGCAGGGCCGCCGTGGCCGACGCGAGCAGGATCGCGACCTTGAGGTGCTCGTCGTGCGCGCTGCCGGCGCCGAAGGCGAGCTCCCCGATCAGCAGGGAGACGGTGAACCCGATGCCGGCCAGCAGCCCGACGGCGCCCACGTCGCGCCAGTGCAGGTCCGGGGCGAGCTCCGCGTGCGTGAACCGGGCGACCAGCCACGTCGCCGCGAGGATGCCCAGCGGCTTGCCGACGACGAGCCCGAGGGCGACGCCCTGCGCCACCGGGTCGCGCACGGCGTCGGCGAGCGCGCCGCCCGACAGGGTCACGCCGGCGGCGAAGACGGCGAACACCGGCACCGCGAACCCGGCGGAGACCGGGCGCCACCGGTGCTCGAGCCGCTCGGCGACCGACTCCTCCTCCCCGCCGCGCGCCAGGGCCGGTGCCGTGAAGCCCAGCAGGACCCCGGCGATCGTGGCGTGCACCCCGGAGGCGTGCATGAGCGCCCAGGCGGTGACCGCCAGCACCAGCAGCGCGGCGTGCCCGGCGGGTCCCGGGCGGCGCACCCGGACGAGCGCGGCGAACGCGGCGACCGCGACGACGGCCGCCCCGAGCCACAGCAGGTGCAGCCCGTCGGTGTAGACCACGGCGATGACCACGATCCCGAGCAGGTCGTCGACGACGGCGAGCGTGAGCAGGAACGCGCGCAGCGAGGCCGGCAGGCTGCGGCCCACGACGGACAGCACCGCGACGGCGAACGCGATGTCGGTCGCGGTGGGCACCGCCCAGCCGCGCAGCGCGTCGTCGGCCGCGCCGAGGTTCACGAGCACGAACAGCAGCGCGGGCACCAGCATCCCGCCGACCGCCGCGACGACGGGGACGACCGCGGTGCGCAGCTCCCGGAGCTCGCCGGAGACGATCTCCCGCTTCAGCTCGAGGCCGACCACGAAGAAGAAGACGGCGAGCAGCCCGTCGGTCGCCCAGCCGGACAGCGACAGGTCGAGGTGCAGCGCGGCCGGTCCCACGACGGTCTCCGACACGGTGTCGTACGAGGCGGACCACGGGGAGTTCGCCCAGAGGAGGCCCACGACGGCCCCGATCAGCAGCAGGACGCCGCCGGTGCGCTCGGCGCGCAGCGTGTCGAGGAGGTTGCGCTCACCGCCGGGGGTGAGCGCGGCGAACAGGCGGCTCTGGGGCACGGCGTCTCCCTGGGGTCGGCGGCGGGTTCGCCGACCAGACTTCCCGGCACACCGCCGGCGATCCTACCGGCGGGGGCGGTCAGGCGTCGGCCGGGACCTCGGCGGGCGACGGCGCGGGCTCGGCCGACCGGCGGTCCTTCGGCGGGTCGAAGCGGTAGCCGACGTTGCGGACGGTGCCGATGAGCTGCTCGTGCTCGGGACCGAGCTTGGCCCGCAGGCGCCGCACGTGCACGTCGACCGTGCGCGTGCCGCCGTAGTAGTCGTAGCCCCAGACCTCCTGGAGCAGCTGCGCCCGGGTGAACACCCGGCCGGGGTGCTGCACGAGGTACTTGAGCAGCTCGAACTCCTTGTACGTGAGGTCGAGCGGGCGGCCCCGCAGCCGGGCGGTGTACCCGCCGGCGTCGATCATCAGCTCGCCGGACGAGATCTCCTGCGGGGAGTCGTCGTAGGACGAGGACGCCGCGCGCTCGATGACGAGGCGGAAGCGCGCCTCGACCTCGGCCGGCGCCGCGTTCTCCAGGACGATGTCGTCGGCGCCCCACTCGGCGGTCACCACCGTCAGCCCGCCCTCGGTGAGCACCAGCACGAGGGGCACGGTCAGGCCGGTCGCGCGCAGCAGGCGGCAGGTGGTGCGGGCCGTCACCAGGTCGCGGCGCGCGTCGAGCACGACGATGTCGGCGTCCGGCGCGTCCACGAGTGCGGACGGCTCGACGGGCAGCACCCGGACCCGGTGCGACAGCAGCCCCAGCGCGGGGAGCACCTGGGACGAACCGCCGGACGCGGGCGTGAGCAGCAGCAGGTCGGCCACTGGCGACCCTCCTCCCGTCCGAAGTGGGGACACGGTACCGCGCGAAAGTCACACCAAAGTGACCCTGTTCGTCACATTCCTCCCGGTGGCTGACGCGGACGGGACGGCCGCGGTCCCCGGCCCCGTGCCGGGCGGGGGCGCTCCGTCTGCGAGGATGGCCCGCGTGCAGGCGTCGAATCGTGCCGTGACCACGGCGGTCCTGGCGACGCTCGTCGCTGTCGCCGGCGTCCTCGCGGACGTCTCCCTCGCCGGGCGGGACGGGGTCGTGCTGGCCGCCCTCCTGGTGCTGCTCGTCCTGGCGTTCGCCGTCGGGCTGCCGCACCTCGCGGGCCTCCCCGCGCGGACCGGGAGCAGCGTGGTCATCGCGCTCGCCGGCGTGGCGGCCGTCGTCGTGGTGGACCTCACCCGCGGCGAGCCCCTGCTGGGCGACCTCCCGCTGGTGTTCGCCGGGGCGGTGCTCGCCGCGTTCGTCGCCGAGCTGGCGCGCCGCGACGGGCGCGAGCGCCTGGTGGAGTCCGTCGCCGGCACCGTCGCGGGCGCGCTCGTCGCGGTGTCCGCCGCCGGGTGGCTGGCCGCCGAGCGCACCGCCGCCGGGGACGCCGTCGTCGTGGCCGGGGC
>JAEWGQ010000434.1 GCA_023388235.1 Actinomycetes bacterium
GCGTCGGTGCGCGGCCCGCGCGCGGAGGGCAGCTGGTCGTCCGGGACCGCCAGCCCCGCGTCGACGGCGCGCTGCCACAGCGCGGCCCGCCGCCGGGTGCCCTTGCCGGAGAACTGCGGCAGCGCCACGAGCTGCGGCACGGACCGGGGGAGCGCCTGCGCCGCCGCCACGATCGCGGCGTCCGGCAGCACGCGGCCCGGGGAGATGTCGCGCTGCCGGGCGTTCTCGTCGCGGGTCTCCCACAGCGAGCGCACGACGGCGAGCCGCCGGGGGTCGCGGATCGCGTGCACGCCCGAGACGCGGCGCCACGGGTCGACGCGCGGGGCCGGGGGCGGCGCGAGGCGCACGGCCTCGAACTCCTCGGCGGCCCACTGCGCCTTGCCGGCGAGGGCCAGCCGCTCGGCCAGCACCTCCCGGAGCTCGACCAGCACCTCCACGTCGAGCGCCGCGTACCGCAGCCACTGCTCGGGCAGCGGGCGGGTGGACCAGTCGACGGCCGAGTGCTCCTTGGCCAGCCCGAGCCCGAGCAGCTCGGCGACGACCGCCGCCAGCCCGACGCGCTCGAGGCCCAGCAGCCGGGCGCCGAGCTCGGTGTCGAACACCCGCGACGGGCGCATGCCCTGCTCGGCGAGCGCCGGCAGGTCCTGCGACGCCGCGTGCAGCACCCACTCCACGCCCACCAGCGCGTCGGACAGCGGCGACAGGTCGGGGACGGCGACGGGGTCGATCAGCGCCGTGCCGGCACCCTCCCGGCGCAGCTGCACCAGGTAGTTGTGCTGGCCGTAGCGGTACCCGGACGCGCGCTCGGCGTCCACGGCGACCGGGCCGGTGCCCGCGCCGAACGCCTCGACCACCCGGGCGAACGCCTCGGGGGTGTCGACGACGGCGGGGACGCCGCCGGACGGCTCGGTCAGCGGGGTGACGTCGGGCTCGGCCGGGCTGCCGGCCGGTGCGGTCAGCGGCGTGACGTCGGGCTCGGCCGGGCTGCCGGCCGGCTGGGGGACGGACTGCATGGGACAACCGTAGGCCGTCGGGGCACCGCGGCCGCGACGGCGCGCGTCAGGCGAGCAGGCCGGTGCGGATCGAGATGGCGACGAGCGCGGCGCGGTCGCCGGTGCCGAGCTTGCGGGAGATCCGCGCGAGGTGGCTCTTGACCGTCAGCGCGGACAGCCCGAGCTCGTCGCCGATCGCGCGGTTGCTGAAGCCGTCGGCCACCAGGCGCAGCACGGACAGCTCGCGGGTGGTCAGGTCGGGGCGGGTGCGCGCGAACGGCGACGGCACCGCGCCCGGGGCGGCGCCCGAGGGGCCGACCACGGCGTTCGGCTCGGTCGCGACGGCGCCCCGCAGGCCGCCGGTGAGCAGGCCCACGAGGTCCCGGCGCCCGGCGCGCCGGGCGAGCAGGATGACGCGGCCGGAGCCGCGGCGGCGCAGGTTGCGCACCAGGGTCTGGCCGTCGCCCTCGCCGAGCTCGGTCACCACGACGCACATCTGGCCGAGCCCGCGGCGGCGCGGGTCGGCGGCGGGTGCCCCCGGCCGGCGCGTCTGCGGCAGGGTGGCCGCGCGGGCACCCGTCAGCGCACCCGGCGCCGGCCCCGGTCCACGTCGGATCGGCTCGATGCTCACGACGGTGCCCCCTTGACGGTCCATTCCTTGCCCCCTGTATCGGCCCGTCACGCCCCTGTCTTGAGCGGAACGGGTGACATCGTGTCGTGCCGCGTGGCGGATGTCACGCGTGACCGGCGTCACGCGGCCGGGCCGGGGTGGCGCGGGTCAGTGCCGCGGGCCGAGCGGGACGACGCCCTCGGGCAGCGGCGGCAGCCCGGCCACCGTGCACAGCAGCGTCCCCCACGCCCTCAGGTGCGGGGCCAGGTCGTCCTCGCGCGCCGTCCAGGAGGCACGCAGCTCGAGCTCGCACAGCTCCGGGCGCTCGTCCAGCGCGCCGAACGACTGCGACAGCACCCGCGTGACCGTCCCCCCGGCGGCGTGCGCCTCCACGTCCGCCGACGCGAGGGCGTCGGCGAACCACGACCACGCGACCTCGGCCAGCAGGGGGTCCTGCCCGACCTCGGGCTCCAGCGTGGCGCGCACCAGCGTCACGAGCCGGAACGCGCCCTCCCACGCCTCCTGCCCGGCCGGGTCGTGCAGCACGACGAACCGGCCGGAGGCCAGCGCGTCGGCCTCCGGGTCGCGCCGGGCGCTGCGCACCTCGGCGACGAGGGCGGCGGTGTACGGGGCGATCCGCGTGGGGCCGGGCGCCTCCTCGAGGGAGATCTCGGGGCGCAGGGCCACGCCCCGCAGCGACCGCAGGGCACGCAGGAACTCCGGTGGCGCGTCACGGGGGCCGGTGCTCACAGGAGCCGACGGTAGCGGCGCCGTGCCCGCAGGGTGGTCGCGGCACGCCGGGCCGCGAGCAGCCGCACTAGGGTGAGGACGCCCTGGCACCCCCTCGAAGGAGCTCCCGCGCATGTCCGCTGCACCTGCCGCCCGGATCGGCGTGACCGGCCTGGCCGTGATGGGCCGCAACCTCGCCCGCAACCTGGCCCGGCACGGGTACGTCGTCGCGGTGCACAACCGCTCCTACGCGAAGACGCAGTCGCTCGTCGCGGAGCACGGCGACGAGGGCACGTTCGTGCCGTCCGAGTCCGTCGAGGACTTCGTGGCCTCCCTGCAGCGGCCGCGCACGATCATCGTCATGGTCAAGGCGGGCGCGGCGACCGACGCGGTGATCGACGAGCTGGTGCCGCTGCTGGACGAGGGCGACATCGTCGTCGACGCCGGCAACGCGCACTTCCCGGACACCCGCCGCCGCGAGGCCGCGCTCAAGGCCCGCGGCCTGCACTTCGTCGGGTCCGGCGTGTCCGGCGGCGAGGAGGGCGCGCTGCTCGGCCCGTCGATCATGCCGGGCGGGTCGCGCGAGTCGTACGAGGTGCTCGGGCCGATCCTCGAGGACATCTCCGCGAAGGTCGACGGCGTGCCGTGCTGCACCTACGTCGGGCCGGACGGGGCGGGCCACTTCGTCAAGATGGTGCACAACGGCATCGAGTACGCCGACATGCAGCTCATCGCCGAGGCGTACGACCTGCTCAAGCAGGGGCTCGGCGCGTCGGCGGCGGAGATCGCCGACATCTTCCGCACCTGGAACGAGGGCGACCTGGAGTCGTTCCTCATCGAGATCACCGCCGAGGTGCTGTCCCAGGTGGACGCCCGCACCGGGTCGGCGTTCGTGGACGTCGTGCTCGACCAGGCGGAGCAGAAGGGCACCGGGCGCTGGACGGTGCAGAACGCGCTGGACCTGGGCGTGCCGATCACCGGCATCGCGGAGGCCACGTTCGCCCGCGCCCTGTCCGGCTCGGTGCCGCAGCGCACCGCCGCCGTCGGCACGCTGCCGGCGCACGCCGCGGCGTTCCAGGTCGAGGACCGCGACGCGTTCGTCGAGGACGTGCGCCTCGCGCTGTACGCCTCCAAGGTCGTCGCGTACTCGCAGGGCTTCGACCAGATCGCGGCCGCCTCGGCGGAGAACGGCTGGGACATCGACCGCGGCGCGATGGCGCGGATCTGGCGCGGCGGCTGCATCATCCGCGCGCGGTTCCTCAACCGGATCACGGAGGCGTACGAGCGGGACGCGGACCTGCCCCTGCTGCTCGCGGACGAGTACTTCACCGGCGCGGTGGCGAACGGCGTGGCCGCCTGGCGGCGCGTCGTGGCGCAGGCGGCCCTCGCGGGGGTGCCGGTGCCGGCGTTCTCGTCCTCGCTGGCGTACTACGACGGCGTCCGGGCCGAGCGGCTGCCCGCGGCGCTGATCCAGGCGCAGCGCGACTTCTTCGGGGCGCACACCTACCGGCGCACCGACGTCGAGGGCACGTTCCACACCGACTGGTCCGGCGACCGCACCGAGCAGCCGGCCTGAGCGGCCCCGCCGCCCGCTGGTAGGTTCCGGCCCGTGAACCCGCACCACGACGTCACGCGCGCCCTGGCCCGCCGGACGGGGACCAGCCCCGCCGACTGGTTCCTCGTCTTCAAGGCCCGCTACGGCATGCAGGTGGTGTTCGCGGCGCTGGCGGCGGCCCGGGGCGCGGGCGACGTCGTGACGCAGGCGTTCACCTGCTCCACGGCGGTCGACCCGGTCCTGGCCGCCGGCTCCCGGCCCGTGTACGCCGACGTCGCCGCGGAGTCCGTCGCGATCGACGCCGCGCGGCTCACCGTGCCCCCCGGGGCGCACGCCGTGGTCATGCAGCACACCTTCGGCATCGTGGACGCCGCGAACGGGGAGCGGCTGCGCGCCGCCGCCCACGCCGCCGGGGCGCTGCTCGTCGAGGACGCGGCGCACTGCGTCGGGCGGATGGCCACGGGCCCGGACGGCGCGCCGCTCGCGGACGTGTCGATCCACTCGTTCGGCGTCGAGAAGATGCTGCCGACGCGCTTCGGCGGCGCGGTGTGGGTCAGCCCCGACCTGCCCGATGCCGGGCTGCGCGCGCGCCTCGCGGGGGACCTCGCCGGGCTGCCGCGGATCGGCGCGCGCCTCGACCTGGCCGCCCGCACCTACCGGAACCAGACCCGGGTGCTCAACCGCGTGCCCGGGGCGCTCGGGCAGGGCGCCCGGCGCGCCCTCACCGCCGCCGGCGTGTTCGAGCCGGCGATCGCCCCCGTCGAGTCGCGCGGCGGCCTGCCGTACCCGCCGATGGCGCCGTCGGACTGGGTCAGCGCCCAGGCCGCCGCGGCGCTGCGCGGGCTGGACGACGTCGAGGCCGCCCGGACCGCCGTGGTCGCGCGGTACGTGCGCGAGCTGGCGGGCGCCGTCGAGGTCCCGGCCGGCGTCGGCGACGGCGCGCCCCTGGTGCGCTTCCCGTTCCTCGCGGCCGACGGCGCCGCGGCCGAACGGCTCGTGGCCGACCTGAACCGGCAGGGGGTGTACGCGGGACGGTGGTACCGCCCGGTGCTGTTCCCCGGCGTCGAGGACCCGGCCGCGTACCGCTACGACCCCGCCGACCCCGCGCTCGGCACCACGCGCGACCTCGTCGAGCGGGTGGTCAACCTGCCGACGCGGGTGTCGCCGGACGAGGCGGGGCGCATCGCGGGGCTGGTCCGGGCCGCGGTCGGGGCCTGACCGGCGGGAGGCGTTCGACCGGCGGGAGCGGCCGCTCCGGCGGGAGGGGCCCGACCGGGGTCTGCCACCCCGCGCCGCCCGGCGCCCGCGTCAGTGGTTGAGCCGCCGGCGGGACCAGCGCACGTAGTCCAGGGTGTGCCGCAGGGCGACCCGCGCGACGTCCAGGCGGCGCCGCGGCGCCAGGTCCGGCGCGTAGTGCAGGGTGTGCACGCGGCCGCCCCGGGCCGCGCGGCGCAGGACGGCGCGCGTCGACGCGGGCGCGAACCACCGGGCCACCACCGCGGGCACGTTGAGCCACAGGCGCTCGGCGGTGGTCGTGAACGGCGCGACCGGCTGCCCGTGCACCAGCTCGTCCACCGCGCAGCGCGCCAGGTTGCCGCCCGCCGCCATCGTGTAGAACGCCGTCGCGCCGGGGCGCAGGTTCACCTCGAGGATCTTCGACACGCCGGTGCGCCGGTCGAGCATCGCGTCGACGTTCGCGAACCCGTGGTACCCGATGCCGTCGAGCAGGGTGCGCACCGAGGCCGCGAGCTCCGGGTCGTCGATGGTCGCGATGGCGTTGTTGTTCCCGACCAGCGTCGGGTTGTACTCGGTGAGCACGACCTGCCCGGCGGACAGGAACCGCACGCGCCCGTCGCGGTCGGAGTAGGTGTTCGCCACCCGCATCACGGACTCGTCGCCCGCCAGGTACTCCTGCACGATCAGGTCGCCGACGTAGCCCGCGGCGTAGATCCGGCGCGCCACGTCCCGCAGGGCGGCGGCGTCGTCCAGCAGGTACACCTTCTGCCGCCCCTCGAACTGCAGGCGCGGGTACTGGTCGGTGTCCGACGGCTTGAGGATCACCGGGTAGCCGAACGGCAGGTCCTCGCCGAGCCGCGGGTCGTCGAGCGCCGAGGCGTCCACCACGCGGGTCTCGGGGTGCGGCACGCCGAGCGCGGCGCACGTCGCCGCGAACGACGCCTTGTCCATCACCCGGGCCGCCGTCGCGGCGTCCGGCAGCGGCACCAGGTAGTGCTCGTCGAGGGCGGCGCGGTGCTCCAGCACGACGTTCGTGTAGTGCTCGATGGTCGGCAGCAGCAGCAGGGCGGCGCCCGGGCGCGCGGCGGCGAGCTCGGCCGCGAGGTCGCGCAGCACGGCGACGATCACGTCCGCGTCGTCGAAGTCCCGGCGGGCGCGCACCTGCACGATGCGGGAGCCGGCCGTCTCGCGCAGCGCGTACCGGCCCAGGGCGATCGACCGGACCCCGAACGCCTCGTGCAGGGAGCGGGCGAGGTTGTAGGCCCCCAGCCCGGTCCCGAGGATCACGGGGACGACGTCGCGCTCGGCCATGGGTCGGGGCACCCTTCACGGGGGGTCGGGGGACGCCCGCGCCGACCGGCGGGGCCGTCGCAGTCTAGCCGCGGGCCCCGGCGCGGCGGCCGGTGCGGGGCCGGTCCCGGGCGCCCCGGGGGCCGTCCGGGCCTGGTCCGGGGC
>JAEWGQ010000436.1 GCA_023388235.1 Actinomycetes bacterium
GGCGGGCGCCCTGCGGGCCGAGCGCGGCCCGACGCAGGTCCTGTCCCGCTGACCCGCGAGCGCGGGCCCGGGTCGGTCAGCGGGGTCCGGCCGGTCAGCGCTGCCGCGTGGCCTGCAGCGGGAGCCACGCCGCCAGGTCGGCGCGCTCCCCCGACGCCTGCACGGCGCCCGAGTCGACCGCCTCGTGCCAGCCGAGCGCGCCGGTCGCGAGCGCCAGCCAGGTCTGCGGGTCCGTCTCGACGACGTTCGGGGGCGTGCCGCGGGTGTGCCGCGGCCCCTCGACGGCCTGGACCGCGCCGTCCGGCGGAACCCGCACCTCGACGGTGTGGCCGGGCGCGAGGTCGGCGAGCTCCTCGAGCGTGAACCGGACGGCGGTGCGGCGGGCGGTGACGTCGGCGGGGTCGGCGCGCCACGCGGCGACGGCGGCCCGGCCGACCGCGGGGTCGGTGCGGCGACGGGGAGGCATGCCCCCAGTGTCCCGGGTCAGCGCGGCGGGCGCGTCCGCTGCATCCGGTGGTACGCGGCGGTCGCCTGCCGGACCCGGGCCTTCTCGGCCGCCGCGGCGCGCGCGTCGGACCGCCGCTCCTGCCACGCCGCCTCCCGGGCGAGCCGGCGCCACGACTCGAGCCGCCGGGCCGGCAGGGTGCCGTCCTCGACCGCCGCGCGCACCGCGCAGCCCGGCTCGGTGGCGTGCCGGCAGTCGGCGAACCGGCAGCCGGCCGCGAGCTCGGCGACGTCGGCGAACGTGGCGTCGAGCGACCCGGCGTCCGCGACCAGCCCGACGCCGCGCAGCCCCGGGGTGTCGATCAGGCAGGCGCCCCCGGCGAGCGGGACCAGCTCGCGGTGCACCGTGGTGTGCCGCCCGCGGCCGTCGGCGCGCCGCTCGCCCGTCGTCATGACGTCCTCGCCCGCCAGCGCGTTGACCAGCGTGGACTTGCCGGCGCCGGAGGGGCCGACCACGACGAGCGTGCGGTCCGGCGCCAGCAGCGCGCGCAGCGGGTCGAGGCCCGTGCCCGCGGTGACGCTGACGACGTGCACGTCGGCGCCGATCGCGAGCCGGCGCACCTCGTCGGCCATCCCCTCGGGGTCGGGCACCAGGTCGGCCTTCGTGAGCACGACGACGGGGGTCGCGCCGGACCGCCACGCGAGCGTGAGCAGGCGCTCCACCCGCCCCGGGCTCGGGTCGGGGTCCAGGTGCTCGACCACCAGCACCAGGTCGACGTTCGCCGCGAGCACCTGGGTCTGCGACGTGCGGTCGGCGCCGTCGCGGACCACCGCGGTGCGCCGCGCGGTCAGCGCGGTGAGCACCGGGCTGCCGTCGGGGTGCGCGCCGAGCAGCACGACGTCGCCGACGGCCGGCGGCACCGCGTCCCCGGGGACGCCGTCGGCGTCGAGCAGGGGGACGACCCCGTGCGGCACGGGCACCCGCACGGGCGCGCCGTCGTCCGCGGGCAGCACGAGGACCGCGCCCTTGTCGACGCGCACGACCCGCCCCGTGGGGGCGGCACCGGGGGTGCTCATGCGCCCGACGCTAGGGACCGCGGCGGGCCCGGCGCGAGGCTTTTCCCGCGCCGGCCCTCGACCCGGTCCCTCGACCCGGTCCCGCGACCCGGTCCCGCGACCCGTCAGCCGAAGTGGCGCGGCAGCGTGCCCTCCCAGGCCTCGCGCGCCTCGGACAGCGGCAGCGTGAACAGCCCGCGGACCTCGACCGCCGGGGCGTGCACGTGGTCCTCGGGCAGGTCCGCCGTCGGCGCCCCGGCGCCCGGGGTGCAGGTCTCCGCGGTGGCGCCGATCGCGAGCGCCGGCACCCCCTGCGCGGTGCACAGGTCCTCGAACCGCACGGCCTCCGACCGCGGCACCGCCACGATCGCGCGGGCGGCGGACTCGGCGAACAGCGCCTCGAACGGCGTCACGCCGTCCCGCTCGACCAGGGCCGCCAGGTCCACCTGCACGCCGACGCCGTAGCGCAGCGACGACTCGACGAGCGCCTGCGCCAGCCCGCCCTCGGACAGGTCGTGCGCGGCGTCCACCAGGTCGTCGCGCGACGCGCGGACCAGCACCTCCGCGAGGCGGCGCTCGGCCTCCAGGTCCACGCGCGGCGGGGTCCCGCCGAGGTGCCCGTGCGCCACGTCCGCCCAGGCGGAGCCGTCGAGCTCCGGGCGGGTGGTGCCGAGCAGGTAGACCGTCTGGCCCGCGGTGGTCCACCCGGACGGGGTGGCCTCGGCGACGTCCTCGATCACGCCGAGCACGCCGACGACGGGCGTCGGGTGGATGGCGGAGTCGATCTTCCCGGGCTCGCCCGTGCCGTTGTACAGCGAGACGTTGCCGCCGGTGACCGGGACGCCGAGCGTCGCGCAGCCGTCCGCCAGGCCCTCGATCGCCTGCACGAGCTGCCACATCGACGCCGGGTCCTCGGGGCTGCCGAAGTTCAGGCAGTCGGTGACCGCCAGCGGCCGGGCGCCCGACGCGGCGACGTTGCGGTACGCCTCGGCCAGCGCGAGCTGCGCGCCGGCGTACGGGTCGAGCTTCGCGTAGCGGCCGTTGGCGTCGGTCGCGAGCGCGACGCCCAGGCCGGTGGACTCGTCCACCCGGACCACGCCGGCGTCGTCGGGCTGCGCGAGCGCGGTGTTGCCCTGCACGAACCGGTCGTACTGGTCGGTCACCCACGCCTTCGACGCGAGGTTCGGCGACGCCAGCAGGTCCAGCACGGTCGCCCGCAGCTCCGCGGGCGCGGACGGGCGGGCGAACCGCACGGCGCCGTCGGGGGTGCTCAGCGAGTCGGCCACGAGGGCGTCCTGCCACTCGGGGCGGGAGTACGGGCGGTCGTAGACGGGGCCCTCGTGCGCGACCGTCCGCGGGTCGACGTCCACGATCCGCTGGCCGTGGTGGTCGATGGTCAGGCGGCCCGTGCCGGTGACCTCGCCGATGACGGCCGTCTCGACGTCCCACTTGCCGGTGATCGCGAGGAACGCGTCGAGCTTCTCCGGCGTGACGACCGCCATCATCCGCTCCTGCGACTCCGACATGAGGATCTCGCCGGCGGTCAGGGTGGGGTCGCGCAGCAGCACGTTCTCCAGGTCGACGTGCATGCCGCCGTCGCCGTTGGACGCGAGCTCGGACGTCGCGCACGAGATGCCGGCCGCCCCGAGGTCCTGGATGCCCTCGACCACGCGGGCCGCGTACAGCTCCAGGCAGCACTCGATGAGGACCTTCTCCATGAACGGGTCGCCGACCTGGACCGACGGGCGCTTCGACGGCTTCGTGTCGTCGAAGGTCTCCGACGCGAGGATCGACGCCCCGCCGATGCCGTCGCCGCCGGTGCGCGCGCCGAACAGCACGACCTTGTTCCCCACGCCCGAGGCGTTGGCCAGGTGGATGTCCTCGTGCCGCAGCACGCCGAGGCACAGCGCGTTCACCAGCGGGTTGCCCTGGTAGGAGGCGTCGAACACCAGCTCGCCGCCGATGTTCGGCAGGCCGAGCGAGTTGCCGTACCCGCCGACGCCCGACACCACGCCGTGCACGACGCGCGCCGTGTCCGGGTGGTCGACCGCGCCGAACCGCAGCTGGTCCATGACGGCCACCGGGCGGGCGCCCATCGAGATGATGTCGCGCACGATGCCGCCGACGCCGGTCGCGGCGCCCTGGTACGGCTCCACGTACGACGGGTGGTTGTGCGACTCGACCTTGAA
>JAEWGQ010000039.1 GCA_023388235.1 Actinomycetes bacterium
CCGACCCACGCGCCCTGAGGGGAGGGTTCCGCATGACACGCCGTCGGCGTGTCTGGCAGAACCCTCCTCTCAGCGCGGGCCTGAGGTCGGCCGAGGCCGAGGCGGGCGCTGCGCGAACCCGATGCGGGCGCTGGCGGGCCCGGCTCGGGTGGGCCGCACCCGCCCGCACCCCCCGCTCGCGCCCCCCAACCGCCGCCCGCGCCCCCCACCCGGCCCGCGCGCCCTGAAGGGAGGGTTCCGCGCGACACGCCGTCGGCGTGTCCGGCAGAACCCTCCCCTCAGCGCGGGCCGGCGGGGGCGTGAGGCCTCCCGACCCGGGCCGCCCCGCCCCCAGAGGGGCGGCGGGCGGCGTCAGGCCGGGAGCGTCGCCAGGGCCTGGGCCAGGTCGTCGCGGAGGTCCGCCACGTCCTCCAGGCCGACGGACAGCCGGACGGTGGACTCCGCGATGCCGACCGCCGCGCGCCCGGTCGGCCCGAGCTTGCGGTGCGTGGTCGTGGCGGGGTGCGTGACCAGGGACTTCGCGTCGCCGAGGTTGTTGGAGATGTCGATGACCCGCAGGGCGTCGAGCACGGCGAACGTCGCGCGGGTCGCCTCGGCGGGGTCGGCGCCGTCCGGCACCCGGAGCCCGAACGTCACGACGGTCCCGCCGCCGTCCTGCTGGGCGAGCGCGAGGGCGTGCTGCGGGTGGGACGGCAGGTACGGGTACCGGACGCCCGTGACGGCGGGCTGCTCCTCGAGCCAGGTGGCGAGCGCGAGCGCGGACGCGGTCTGGTGCCGCACCCGCAGCGACAGGGTCTCGAGCCCCTTGAGGAGCACCCACGCGTTGAACGCGCTGAGCGACGGCCCGGTGTTCCGGATGAGGGTCCGGACGGGCCCGTGCACGTAGTCGGCGGTGCCGAGGATGGCCCCGCCGAGCACCCGGCCCTGCCCGTCGATGTGCTTGGTGGCGGAGTACACGACCACGTCGGCGCCGAGCGCGAGCGGCCGGGACAGCACCGGGGTGGCGAACACGTTGTCCACGACGACGACCGCGCCGGCGGCGTGCGCGAGCCGGCTGACGGCGGCGACGTCCACGAGGTCCTGCATCGGGTTCGAGGGCGTCTCGAAGAACACGACGTCCGCCGGCGTGGCGAGCGCGGCCTCCCACTGCTCGGGGACGTGCCCGTCGACGTAGTCGGTGCGCACGCCCCACCCGGCGAGGATCTCGTCGAGCACGACGACCGTCGACCCGAACAGCGCCCGCGCGGCGACGACCCGGGAGCCGGAGCGGACCAGCGCGGCGAGCGCCGTGAACACCGCGGACATCCCGGAGGCGGTGGCGGTGCAGGCCTCCGCGCCCTCGAGCAGCCGCAGCCGCTCCTCGAACGTGGAGACGGTCGGGTTGCCGTACCGGGAGTACAGGAACCGGTCGGTGTCGCCGGCGAACGCGGTCTCGGCCTCGGCGGCGTGGTCGTAGACGTAGCCCTGCGTGAGGAACAGCGCCTCGGAGGTCTCCTGGAACCCGGTCCGGACGGTCCCGCCGCGGACGGCGAGCGTGTCGGGGCGCAGCGACGCCTGCGGGAGCCGCGGGTCGCGCCAGTCGCCGGGGCCGGGTGCGCCGGTCACGCGTCCCGCCACGGGAGCCCCGCGGCGCGCCAGCCGGTGTGCCCGCGCCGGCCGTCGGGGCCGACGTCGCCCTCGAAGCCGGTGAGCACGTTGTAGGCCGGCCCGAGCCCGGCGGCGCTCGCGGCGGTCGCGGCGGCCACCGACCGCACGCCGGACCGGCACAGGAACACGACCGGCCGGGGCTCGCCGGGGGTGATCCCGGCGTCGGCGAGCCGGTCGAGGAACGCGGGGTCGGGGCGGCCGAGGTCGTCGGTCCACGCGACGAACGCGGTGCGGCCGGCGCCCAGGTCCGCGGTGTCGGGCACGCCGATGGCCGCCCACTCGCCCGGGGTGCGGACGTCCACCAGGACGGCGCGCGGGTCGGACGCGAGCAGGTCCCAGGCGCCGTGCGGGGTCAGGTCGCCCGCGTAGGGCGCGGTCACAGCGGCTGCACCCGGGCGCGGGCGGCCGCCGGCAGCACGACGGCCTGGGCGACGACGACGCGCTCGCCGTCGAAGGTCGCGGCCGGGCCGCCGTGCAGCTCGTACCCCTCGTCGAGGGCGGCGCTCACGCGCTCGCAGAACGTGCGGTCGTCGGGGCCGGTCAGCAGCCGGTAGCGCAGCCGGTCGTCGGTCGTGGTCACGGGTCTCCTCCATCGCACCTGGCGGAAGCACCCTCGGCCGGTCACGGGCCCCCCGGGGGGAGCGCGGGACCGCGGGTTGCTGCGGCGTCGACGAGCCAGATCTCTCGGCCGCTCTGGATGGTGCGGCGATGCTACGCCATGCCCGGCGGTGCCCCGGAGGGTGAGACCGGTGCGTGGACGGCGGTTGACACCCGCGAGCGGCGCGCCGCATCCTCACGACGTAGGTCATGAGCGCCAGCGCGAAGCCCCGGCTCGCTGGCCGGCAACCCTCCCTCCGCGGCGGGGTGCCCCGGGTGACGACCTGGCCGTCCACCGACCGGTGGCCGGCAAGCGCGGGGTCGCCCGGTCGCGTCCGGGCCCCCACCGATCGGCCCCGGGGGTCCTCCCATGTCCGTCAGCACGCACCCGTCCTGCGCCACCGCCCTGCTGCCCGTCGTCGGCGGGGACACGCCCGTCCCGCTGGTCGACGGCCGGTCGGTGCCGTACGCGAACCTCGACTGCGCGGCGTCGGCGCCCGCGCTGGAGTCCGTGGCCGCCCGCGTCGTGGAGGTGCTGCCGCTGTACGCGTCGGTGCACCGCGGCGCCGGGTACCTGTCGCAGGTGTCGACGGCGCTGTACGAGGCCTCGCGGGCCGCTGTCGCGCGGTTCGCCGGCGCCCGGCCCGACGACGTCGCGGTGATCACCCGGAACACGACCGACGCGCTCAACCTGCTGGCCGGCTGCGTGCCCGAGGGCGGCCGGGTGCTGGTGCTGGACCTGGAGCACCACGCGAACCTGCTGCCGTGGGTGCGGTCGGTCCGCGGGTCGGGGCGGGTCGCGACGATCCTGCCGGTGGCGCCGACGGTCGCCGCGACCCTGAGCGCGCTGCGCGCCGAGCTCGCCCGCCGGCCGTACGCGCTGGTCACCGTCACCGGCGCGTCGAACGTCACGGGGGAGGCCCTGCCGCTGGCGTCGGTCGTCGCGCTGGCGCAGGAGGGCGGGGCGCGGGTCGCGGTGGACGGCGCGCAGCTGCTGCCGCACCGGGCGTTCTCCCTGGCGGGGTCGGGGGTGGACTACGTCGCGTTCTCCGGCCACAAGACGTACGCCCCGTTCGGCGCGGGCGCGCTGGTCGGGCGCCGCGACTGGCTCGACGCGGGCACGCCGTACCTGGCGGGCGGCGGCGCGGTCCGCGACGTGCGCACCGACCGGACGCTATGGCAGCCCGCCCCCGCCCGGCACGAGGGCGGGTCCCCGAACGTGCTCGGCGCGGTGGCGCTCGCGGAGGCGTGCGACACCCTGGCGGCGCTGCCCGGCGGGGCGCTCGCCGCGCACGAGACCGCGCTGCGCGACCGGCTGCTGGACGGCCTCGCCGACCTGCCCGGCGTGCGGGTGCTGCGCCTGTGGCCCGACTCCGCGGACCCGGTGGGCGTGGTGTCGTTCACGGTCGAGGGCCACGACCCGGGGCTGGTCGCGGCGTACCTGTCGGCCGAGCACGGGGTCGGGGTGCGGGACGGCCGGTTCTGCGCCCACCCGCTGCTCGCCCGGGTCGGGGCGCCGGGCGGCGCGGTGCGCGCGTCGGTGGGCGTCGGCACCACCGCCGGCACCGTCGACCGGCTGCTCGACGGCCTGCGCGCCTACCTCACCGAGGGCCCGCGCGCGGCGTACGAGGTGGTGGACGGGTGCTGGGCCGTCGCGGCGGACACCCGACCGCGGCCGGCGGTCACGGGCATCGAGTCGATCGCGGCGACGGCGGCCGCGGCGTGCGGGCCGGCCCCGGAGGACTGACCCGCGCTCAGCGCACCCGCACGCCCAGGTGCGCGGCGAGCACCTCGGCGAGGTCCAGGAGCTGCCCCCGGCTGATCGTCGCGCCCTTCAGGCCGCCGGGGCCGTCGACCCCCGCGAGGTCGGCGCCGCGCAGGTCGACCTCGCGCAGCTGCGCCCGCGTGACGTCCAGGCGCCCGACCGTGCAGTCCGTGAGCACCACCCGCGCCGCGCGGGCCCCGGCCAGGTCGAGGTCCCCGATCGTGCAGCCGGTGAACCGCAGGTCCTGCAGCCGGCAGTCGCGCAGGTTCAGGTAGTCGATCTTGCCGCCCTCGACGGTCACCCGGTCCCAGCTCCCGCCGAACGCCTCGACCGCGCCGGCGCGGCAGTCGCGCAGCAGCACGTCCCGCCACGACCCGCCGCGGGCGCGCAGCACCCCGGCGCGGCAGCCGGCCAGCGTGGTGTCCACGAGGTGCGCGTGGTCGAGGGTCGCGCCGTCCAGGTCGCACCCGCGCAGCAGGCACTCGACGAGCCGCGCGCCCTCCGCGTCCGCCCCGGCGAGGTCGAGGCCGTCGAGCAGC
>JAEWGQ010000058.1 GCA_023388235.1 Actinomycetes bacterium
TCGCGCCGCGCGCGGACACGGAGGTGGCCGACGTCGGGGACCTCCCCGCGTTCGTCGCCGCCGGGTTCGGCGTGGCGGTGGTCCCCGCGGACATGTACGAGCCCGCGCCCGGCGCCGTCGCCGTGCCGCTCGACGCACCGGAGGCGTGGTCCCTCGGGCTCGTCACGCGACCGCACCCCGGCGCGGCCGCGGCGGCGCTCGTCGCGTCCCTCGTCGCCTCGCTCGTCACGAAACCGGAGCGGGCTCCGGCGGCGACGACGGGCCCCACGCCCGCGGACCCCGCCGGGCCGCGCTGCTAGCATCGGCACGTGCTCATCGAGGTCGACAGACTCTAGCCGCCGAGCCGTCGGCGGCCCGCCCCAGCGCACCCCTCGCCCTGCTCCGCCACGTCGGAGCCCTCGTCGGCGACCCCTGCCCGGCTCGTGCCGCGGCCTCGGCGTGCCTGGACGACGCCCCACCGCTCCCGCCACCGGCGGCCCGTCCGCGCGCCCGCGCGACGGCGGCCCACCCGTCCTTCCCGGCACGACCACGCCCGCGGCACCGCGGGCCGAGGAGCACACCCATGTCCACCCTGCACCGGTCCGCGGTGACGCTGACCGACCTCACGTTCGAGTGGCCCGACGGCACCGTCGCGCTCTCCCACCTCTCCGGCACGTTCGGCACCGGCCGCACGGGCCTCGTCGGCGACAACGGCGCCGGCAAGTCGACGCTGCTGCGCCTCGTCGCCGGCCTGCTCACGCCCACGTCCGGGCGCGTGACGACCACCGGCGACGTCGCCTACCTCCCGCAGACGCTCACGCTCGGCCTCGACGCGAGCGTCGCGCGCCTGCTCGGCATCGACCGCACGCTCGAGGCCCTGCGCGCGATCGAGTCCGGCGACGTCGACGAGCGGCACTTCGACGCCGTCGGCGACGACTGGGACGTCGAGGCGCGCGCCGCCCAGGCGCTCGCCGAGATCGGGCTCGACGGCGTCGGCCTCGACCGGCGCGTCGGCGAGCTGTCCGGCGGCGAGGCGATGCTCGTCGCGATCAGCGGCCTGCGCGTGCGGCGCAGCGCGATCACGCTGCTCGACGAGCCGACGAACAACCTCGACCGCGCCGCCCGGGCCCGGCTCGCCGCGCTCGTCGACGACTGGCCCGGGACGCTCGTCGTCGTGAGCCACGACCTGGAGCTGCTCGAGCACGTCGACGAGACCGCCGAGCTGCACGCGGGCACGCTGACCACGTTCGGCGGCCCGTACAGCGCGTGGCGCGCCCAGCTCGAGGCCGACCAGGCCGCGGCGGCGCAGGCGGCGCGGACCGCCGAGCAGACCTTGCGCGCCGAGAAGCGCCAGCGCGTCGAGGCCGAGACGAAGCTCGCACGCCGCGAGCGGACGGCGCGGACCGCCCAGGCCAATCGCACCGGCTCGCGCATCTCCATGGGGCTGCGCGCGTCCGCGGCCCAGGTCTCGGCCGGCTCGATGCGCCAGGGCCTGGACGCCAAGGTCCAGGCCGCGCAGCAAGCGCTCGACGCGGCGGCGGCCCGGGTGCGCGACGACGAGCACGTGCACCTCGTGCTGCCGGACCCCGACGTCCCGCGCGGCCGTCGCCTCGCCGAGCTGCACGGGACGAACCGCACCGTCGTCCTCCAGGGACCTGAGCGGGTCGCGCTCGTGGGGGCCAACGGCACCGGCAAGACGACGCTCCTGGAGAACCTGCTCGCGGGGCGCACGCCCGAGCAGGGACGCGCCGGCGGGACGCTCCTCACCGACCGGGTCGGGTACCTCTCGCAGCGGCTCGACGGGCTCGACGACGCGCGCAGCGCGCTCGACAACGTCCGCGACGGCGCCCCGGGGACGGCTCCGGGCACGGTCCGCAACCACCTCGCACGCCTGCTCCTGCGGGGGTCCGCCGTGGACCGCCCGGTGGGCACGCTGTCGGGCGGGGAGCGGTTCCGGGTCGCGCTCGCACGCCTCCTGCTCGCCGACCCGCCCGCGCAGCTCCTCGTGCTCGACGAGCCGACGAACGACCTCGACGTGCGCAGCGTCGAGCGGCTCGTCGAGGCGTTGTCGGGCTACGCGGGCGCGCTGCTCGTGGTGAGCCACGACGACGGGTTCCTCGCCCGCCTCGGGGTCGACGTGCGGCTCGAGCTCGACCGGGACGGCGCGCTCCACGAGGTGGCGCCGGGCGCGGAGCATGCGGCCCGCTGAGCGGCGGTCCGGGGCGGCCCGCTCGACGGGTCGTCCCGGACCTCGGGCGGCCGGGCCGTCAGGGCAGGTCGGGTGCGGCCCGCACGACGGCGGCCATCGCGGCGGTCGCCGCGGCGTCGGCGTCGGCGTGCCGCCAGCCCGGGCTCACGACCCGCGCGTGGTCGTTGAGCGCGGCGAGCACGTCGAGCACCGCGACGCCCAGGGCCCGCGCATGAGGTGTGAGGCCGCCGCGGATCTTCAGCTGGCCGAGCACGATCGCGATCTGCGCGCGGGCCTCGGCCGCGAGCGCCGCCTCGTCGACGTCGCCGCCGCGGAGCCGGTCCGCGGCACCCTGCCGCCCGGACGCCCAGACGTCCTCGGGGACCCCGAGGTCCCACGCCGCCAGGAGGCCGTCGACGAAGGCGGGCAGCGCGTCGTCGCGCCCGTCGGCGGCGTACCACTCCTCGAGGTCGCGCAGCGCGTCGTGCCCGGCGTCGTTGCCGAACGGCGCGAGGTCCTCGCCCTCGTCGTAGAACGGCTCCGGCGCGAGGGACACGAAGGCGGGGTGGCTCGTCGCGGGCGACAGACCCTCGTCGGGGTCGTCGAGGAACAGCGTCATGGGGGCGACCCTAGACCGGCGCGAGCCGTGCCGTCGCACGCGCCCGTCGTCGGGGCCGCCGCCCGGGCCGACGCTCCCGCGCCGCGGGAATCCCCTCGATGCGCAGGCCACGCACGTGCCAGGGTGGGCGCATGACCGACGCCACCGACGTGCGCCCCGACGCCCTCGAGCGGGTCACGTGGCCCGTGCGGACCGCTCGCCTGACGCTGCGCCGCGCCCGGCCGGACGACGCGGACGCGCTGTTCGCCTACCGCAGCCTGCCCGAGGTGGACCGGTGGCTCACGCAGCGGTTCACCGCGGTGGAGGAGTGGCGCGAGCACCACGTCGAGCCGGGGCGGCTCGCGACGACGCTCGTCGTGGAGCGTGAGGGCGCCGTCGGCGGCGGTGGCGAACCCGTCGCGCGCCGAGCCCAGGCCGACGAGCACCTGGTCGACCGCCCGCTCGCCGATCGTGGCGGACACGGCGGACTGCACCTGCGCCATGGCGGTGCGTCCGAGGGTCGAGGCGAGGAACGAGTTGGCGTCGTTGTACGTGACCTGCAGCTGCGCCGCGGTGGGGGCGTCGCCGCCGGCGGAGGCGATGTCGGCGGAGAAGTCCGCGGGGATCGTCACCGCGAAGTAGTAGGTGCCGTCCGCCACGCCGTCGGCCGCGTCCTGCGCGTCGGTGAGGCGCCAGTCGAGGTCGCCGGAGTCGACGAGCTGGTCGGTGACCTGGGTGCCGGCCTCGAGCGGCTCGTCGTCCAGCGTGGCGCCGGTGTCGGCGTTCACGAGCGCGACGGGCAGGCGGTCCATGTTGCCGGTCGGGTCCCAGAAGGCCCAGAGGTACAGCGCGCCGTACAGCAGCGGCACGAGGACCATCGCGCCGACGGCGAGGCGGGGCAGGAGCCCGCGGCGGAACCGGCGCAGCTCGGTGCCGGTGGAGGTGAGCGAGAGCATGGTGGCGTCCTGGTTCAGGCGGCCGGGACCGCGTGGGGGCCCGTGGCGAGGGTGATCTGCTGGGGGAGGCCGGCCCACCGCATGCGGGCGACCTCGTCGAGGGAGGCGACCGACGCGACGACGGTGGTGCCGGCGGCGGCGAGGGCCTCCAGCCGGGTCCACACGGTCTGCCGGCGGCGCGAGTCGTGCACCTGGTCCACGTCGTCCACGACGAGCAGCGCGGGGTGCTGGGCCATCGCGAGGGTGACCCGCAGGAGCATGGCGTCCACCTCGTCCAGGTCCCAGACGAGGGTGCTGGTGCGGGGGAGCGGCCGCTCGCCGAACACCGGCGCGGCGAGGCGC
The DNA here is from genome assembly GCA_023388235.1 of Actinomycetes bacterium. Taxonomy (GTDB): domain Bacteria; phylum Actinomycetota; class Actinomycetes; order Actinomycetales; family Cellulomonadaceae; genus Cellulomonas. The sequence goes on from JAEWGQ010000058.1 coordinate 4,064, forward strand.
GCGAACGCTGCCTGGTCGACGCGCGGCGTGCGGCGGTACCAGGGGCTCAGCCACGCCAGGCGCTCGCGGACGACCTCGCCGACCGTGACGGACTCGTCGAGGTCGTCGATGCCGGCGAACCCGGCGATGGCGGCGCGGCGCTGCACGGCGTTCCGGCGGCGCGGGAGGGGCTCGCCGAGCACGGTGAGGCGGGACGACGCGTCGGGGACCATCCGGCCGGCGAGGGTGAGCAGCAGGCTGGACCGGCCACCGCCCTGGGGCCCCTGCACGACGGCGAGCGTCCCGGCGGGGACGTCGAGGTCCACGGGCCCGTAGACGGCGCCGCGGGCGCCGTGGAGCTGCAGGCCGCGGGCGTGCACGGCGATCACGGTCTCGGGCGTGTCCGGCGCGGGGTCGGCGAGGGCGGCGGCCTCGGTGGCCGGCTCGGTGGTGGCGACGGCGCGGCGGCCGTGCGGCTCCGGGCGGGTGGGCCCGGTGGGCGATGTCGATGTCACGGGTCCTCCGACCCTCGTTGCACTGACTGGTCAGTACAAAGATAGGACGACCGGGGCGCCACGTCACGTCGGCGTCCTGTTCCGCGGATCACAGCGCGGGCATGGAAGAATCGCGCCCATGGCGATGAGAGAGATCCGCGTGGTGGGCGACCCGGTGCTGCGCACCCCGTGCGAGCCGGTGACCACCATCGACGCCCGGGTCCGCGGCCTGGTCGAGGACCTGCTGGAGACGGTGGACCACGACGGCCGCGCCGGGCTGGCCGCGAACCAGATCGGCGTCGGCCTGCGCGCGTTCTCCTGGAACATCGACGACGAGCTCGGCTACGTGCTGAACCCGACGATCGTCGAGCTGTCCGAGGACTACCAGGACGGCGACGAGGGCTGCCTGTCGGTGCCGGACCTGTGGTTCCCGACGCGCCGCGCCTGGTACGCCCGCGTGGTGGGCACCGACCTGGACGGCAAGGAGGTCGTCGTCGAGGGCGTCGAGCTCATGGCCCGCTGCCTGCAGCACGAGGTCGACCACCTGGACGGGCACCTGTACATCGACCGGCTCGACCGGTCCGTGCGCAAGAAGGCCATGCGGGCGATCCGCGAGACGCTCTGACGCCACGACGGGGGCGGCACTGGTGCGTGCGGCCCCCGTCGGGCATGCTGTGCACTGCACGCCGCGAGTCCGTGCATCAGGCCCGGGATCCGGGACGAGGTCGTTGGGGAAGGCGAACCTCGAGCCGATCCGGGAGGGATGACATGGCAGGTGCGATCACCCGCGGTGTTCTTTTCGTGCACTCAGCGCCCCGCGCGCTCTGCCCGCACCTCGAGTGGGCGGCGGGCAACGTGCTGGGCACGCGCGTGTCGCTGGACTGGACCGAGCAGCCGGCGGCGCGCGACATGCTGCGCGCCGAGCACTCGTGGCAGGGCACCCAGGGCACCGGCGCGCGCCTGGCGTCCGCGCTGCGCGGCTGGACCCACCTGCGGTACGAGGTGACGGAGGACGCGAGCCACGGCAGCGACGGCGCCCGGTGGAGCCACACCCCGGAGCTCGGGATCTTCCACGCGCAGACCGACGTGCACGGGAACGTCGTCGTGCCGGAGGACCGGATCCGCGCCGCGCTCGACACCGGCGACGCCCGGACGATGCGCGACGAGCTCGCGCTGGCGCTCGGGCAGGCGTGGGACGACGAGCTCGAGCCGTTCCGGTACGCGGGGGCGGGTGCGCCCGTCCGCTGGCTGCACCGCGTCGGCTGACACGGAGCTCGTGGGTCGTTCCCAGGTCGTTCCCAGGATGCGTCCCTAGCGTCGGTGCTTCGACGATGTGATCGTATTCAACGAGCCCGGGCGGCCGGGCCACGCTGAGGAGGCACGACCATGGCGCACTCCATCCGACGGCGCACGCTCGTCCTGCTGTCCGGCCTCTCCGTCGTCGTGGCGGTCGCCGCGTGCGGGGACGGCGCGGGCGCGACCACCGGGGCCGACGCACCCGCCGGGAGCGGGGCGGGCTCGGGGACCGCGGCGTCCGGCGGCGCCGGCGGCTCCGGCACGCCCGCCGACGGCACCTACGAGGCCGAGGGCTCGTACAGCACCCCCGGCGGGCAGGAGTCCATCGGCGTCGCGCTCACCGTCGCCGACGGCGTGGTCACCGACGTGACCGTCACCCCCGAGGCGACCGGCGGCAACGCGGCCCGGTTCCAGGAGGAGTTCGCGTCCGGCATCGCGGACCAGGTCGTCGGCCGGGAGCTCGCGGGCCTGTCGGTCGACAAGGTGTCCGGCTCGTCGCTCACCGGCGACGGCTTCAACGCGGCGCTCGACCAGATCCGCGCCGATGCCGCGGCCTAGCGTCGCCTTCGCGGCGATCGGCACCCGCTGGCAGGTCGACACGCCCGAGCCGCTGCCGGCCGAGGTGCTCGCGGCGGTGCACGAGCGCATCGGCCGCTTCGACGAGGACTGGTCGCGGTTCCGCCCGGACTCCTGGGTGAGCGCGGTCGCACGCGGCGGCGCGGGCACCTACCCGCTGCCCGCCGACGCCGGCCCCCTGCTCGACGCGTACGACGTGGCGGAGCGCTGCACCGGCGGCGCGGTCAACCCGCTGGTCGGGCACGCGCTCGAGGGGCTCGGGTACGACGCCGCGTACACGTTGCGCCCCCGGCGGGACGCGGCCGGGTCCCTCGCACCCGTCGCCGCCCCGGCGTGGCGCACCACCGCGCACCGCGAGGCGGGCGCCCTCACCCTCGACGCCCCGGCGCTGATCGACGTCGGCGCGGGCGGCAAGGGCTACCTGGTGGACCTCGTCGCCGGCGTGCTGGACGCGCACGGCGTGACCGAGCACGTGGTCGACGCCGGCGGGGACCTGCGTGCCGCCGTGCCCGAGCCGCTGACGGTCGCCCTCGAGGACCCGCGCGACCCGGCGCGGGCGGTCGGCGTCGTACGGCTCGCCGGCGGGGCGCTGTGCGGCTCCGCGACGAACCGGCGCGCGTGGGGGCCCGGCCTGCACCACGTGGTCGACGCCCGCACCGGGCTGCCCACCGGGGACGTCACCGCGGCCTGGGCGCTCGGCCCGACGGCGCTCGTCGCCGACCTGGCGGCCACGGCGCTGTTCTTCGCCGACCCGGACCTCGTCGCGTCCCGGTTCGGCGTCCGCTACGTCGTGCTGCGCGCCGACGGGGGCATCCGCTGGTCGCTCGACCTGGACGGGGAGGTGTTCGCGTGAGCGGCTGGGTGGAGGAGCGGCTCGGCCGCGTGACGATGTACCGCCTGCTGACGCTCGGCCTGACCGCCCTCGCGGTGGTCGCGCTCGTGGCGTCGCTGGCCGGGGTGATCGTCGTCGAGCCGGGCCCGCTGGTGGTCAGCGCGGCCGTCGCCGTGGGCGCGTCCGTCGCGGCCTCCTGGCTGGTCGCCGCGGCCTTCCGCGCCCGCGCGCACACCGAGTCCGCCGTCATCACCGGCCTGATCCTGCTGTTCCTGTTCTGGCCGTCGCTCGAGGCCCGCCACCTCGGGGCGCTGGCGCTCGCCGCGCTGCTGGCGGCCCTGTCGAAGTACCTGCTCGCCTGGCGCGGGCGGCACGTGCTGAACCCGGCCGCCGTCGGCGCCCTGCTGGTCGGCCTCACGGGCTGGGACGCGACCACGTGGTGGGTGGCCGACCGGTGGCTGGTCGTGCCCGTGCTGCTGCTCGTCGCCGTCGTCGTCGTGCGGACCCGGCGGTACGCGCTGGTCGGCACGTTCGTCGCCGTGGCGGTCGCGGCGGTCTCCGTGCGCCTGGTGGTCGAGGGCGCGGGCGCCGCGGACGCCGTGTCCACCGCGCTCGTGTCCTACCCGATCCTGTTCCTCGGCGGCGTGATGCTCACCGAGCCGCTCACGCTGCCGCCGCGCCGGTGGCAGCAGCTCGTCGAGGCGGTCGTCGTCGGGCTGCTCCTGGCCGTGTCGTACCACGTGGGCCCGCTGTACTCGACGCCGGAGGCGGCGCTCGTGGTCGGGAACCTGCTCGCGTTCGCGTGGGGGCAGCGCGGGGCGGTCCGGCTCACCCTGACGCGGCGCACCCCCCTGACGCCGCGCACCGTCGAGCTCGCGTTCCGCCCGGACCGCCCCGTGCGGTACCTGCCCGGCCAGTACCTCGAGCTGACCGTGCCGCACGCCCGCCCCGACGCCCGGGGGACGCGCCGGGTGTTCAGCCTGTCCTCGGCGCCCGCCGCGGGCGAGCTCACCGTCGCGCTGACCGTGCCGGAGCGCGCCAGCAGCTACAAGCGGGCGCTCGCCGCGCTCCCGGTCGGCGCGCGGCTGCGCGCGACCGGGGTGGGCGGGGACTTCGTGCTGCCCGCGGACCCGGCGCGGCCGCTGCTGCTCGTCGCCGGCGGCATCGGGGTGACGCCGTTCGCCGCGCAGCTCGCCGCGCTGGCCGCCGCCGGCGAGACCCGGGACGTGGTGCTCGTGTACGCGGTCACCGACCACGCGGACCTCGCGTACGCCGAGCCCGCCGGGGCCGCCGGGGCGCGCGTGCTCGTGCTGTCACCGACCCCCGAGCGCGACGGGCTGCCCGCCGGGTGGGTGCACCTGGGGGAGCGCCGCCTGTCCGCCGCGACGCTCGCCGCCGCGGTCCCCGACCTCGCCCGGCGCGACGCCTTCGTGTCCGGCCCGCCCGCGATGGTGGACGGCACCCGCGCCGTGCTGCGCCGGGCCGGGGTGCGCCGCGTGCGGACGGACGCGTTCGCGGGGTACTGACCGCACCTCGGCCGGGGCGGCGGACGCCGCGCCGGTGTGGGTGGCCCCTCCTACGGTGGGCGGGTGCGCCGTGCCGCCGTCGCCGTCCTCTGCCTCGTCCAGCTCGTCGACGTGCTGGGCGTGACGAGCGCGACCACGGCGATCCCCGCGATCCTGGCCGGGCTGGGCGCCGACCCGTCCGCCGCCGGCCCGCTGGCGACCGCCTACGCGATGGCGTTCGGCGGGCTGCTCGTGCTCGGCGGGCGCCTCGGGGACCGGTTCGGCCCGCGCCGGGTGCTCGCCGCGGGCCTGGTCGCCTTCGCGGCGGTGTCCCTCGTCGGCGGGCTCGCCGGTGCGGTGCCGCAGGTGCTCGCGGCGCGCGCGCTCCAGGGTGCGGCGGCCGCGGTGTCCGTGCCGTCGGCGCTGCGCCTGCTCGTGCACGTCACGCCGGACGAGGCCGGGCGACGCGCCGGGCTCGCCGCGTGGAGCGCCGCGGGGGCCGCCGCCGGCGCCGCGGGGTTCGTGATCGGGGGCCTGCTCGTGCAGGCGTGGGACTGGCGGGCGGTGTTCTGGGTCAACGCGCCGGTCGGCGCCGCGCTGCTCGTGGCGCTGCTGCTCGTCGTGCCGGAGGCGCCGCCGCTGCCGGGGCCGGTCCGCGTCGACGTCCTCGGTGCGCTGCTGCTGCTCGGCGCCGTGCTGCTCGTCGTCGCGGGCACGTCCGGGGTCGAGCGCGGGACCACCCCGGCGGTCGCGCTCGGGCTGGTCGCCGCCGCCGGCGCTGCGGTCGGCGCGGGGTTCGTGCAGCGGATGCGGCGCGCCGCGCACCCCCTCGTGCCGCCGGACGCCGTCCGGTCCGCGAACCTGCGCGACGGCACCGTGCTGTCGCTGGCGAACACCGCCGCCACCAGCAGCGCGGCCGTCGTCGCGACCCTCGTCCTGCAGGACGGGCGCGGGCTGTCGGTCCTGGGCGCCGGCCTCACGCTGCTCCCGCTGAGCCTGCTGGTGGTCGTGGGGTCGGCCGCGGCGAAACCGGTGCTCGACCGGGTGCCGCCGCGCCGGGCCGCCGCCGGGGGTCTCGCGGTCATCGCCGCGGGCGACCTCGGGCTCGTCCTGGCGGGCGGGGCGCCGGCGGGCGTCGGGGC
>JAEWGQ010000098.1 GCA_023388235.1 Actinomycetes bacterium
TCCTCGACCCGCTCGACCCGAGCGCCCGGCGGGCCCGCGTGCGCCCAGGTCACGAGCGCCGCGACGGCGTCGCCGGGGCCCTCGGCGTGGGCCTCCACGGCGCCGTCGGCGCGGTTGCGCACCCAGCCCGCGACGCCGAGGCGCCGGGCCTCGGCGACCATCGCGACGCGGAACCCGACGCCCTGCACGCGGCCGTGCACGACGACGCGGCGGGCGGTGGCGGTCACGGCGCCAGTCTGCGCGGGGCGCCGCGCACCCGCCAGCGCGCGGGGGCACCGCCGGCGCGCGGGCGGTCCCTCCCCCTGCCGGGGACCGCCCGGCGCTCAGCCGCCGACGGGACGGTTGCTGCGGACCAGGCCGGCGGGGTCGACGGCGGCCTTCACCGCGCGGAGGCGGGCGACGGTGGCCGGCGGGTACGCGCGCCCGATCGGCTCCGCCCGGTCGAGGAACGTCAGGGGCGCGGTGCCCGAGCTCCACGGCGCCATCGCGGCGAACAGGTCGTCCAGCGCGCCCGACACCGGCGCGTACGCCTCGGGCACCGGCACCACGGACAGCCCGTACAGCAGGTACGGCTCGGGGGCGGCGCCCGCGGCGGACGGCACGCGCTCCCGGGCGAGCGCCCCGCCCGTGTGCCGCACCTGCACCTGCATCAGCGGCGTGCCGCTGCCCGCGCCGACCCGGGCGAGCAGGGTGTCCACCGCGGCGTCGTCGAAGGTGTGCAGCCGGGTCCCCGCGAGCACCGCGGGGCTCGGGTCGACGGGCTCCTCGGCGAGCAGCCCGACCTCGCCCGGCGCGAGCGGCCGCAGCGTGTCGCGCAGCACCGGCCCGGCCGCGCGGACGGGCGCGAGCAGCCGCTCCGCGTCCGCGGGGTCCCCGAGGTAGGTGGCGAGCAGCAGCGCGAGGGACACCCCGCGCATCGGCTCCGGCACCACGGGGGCGTCCGGCAGGTGCAGGACGGCGGCCCAGGCGGTGAGCTCCTCCGGCGCCTCGCGCGTGACGGCCGCGAACGCCCGGAACACCGCGGGGGCCGCCTCGGCCGGGAACGCGAGCAGGCCGCCGTAGATCTGCGGGGCCGGGAACAGGTCGAGCTCGACGGCGGTGACGAGGGCGAAGTCGCCGCCGCCGCCGCGCAGGGCCCAGAGCAGGTCCGCGTCCGCCGGGTCGTCCCCGCCGACCCAGCGGTGCGCGCCGGAGGCGTCGACGACCTCGACCGCGCGCAGGGCCGAGGCGCCGGTCCCGAACGCCCGGGAGAACCAGGACAGCCCCCCGCCCAGGCAGTAGCCGACGACCGTGACGTCGGGGTTCGAGCCGACCAGGCCGGTGAGCCCGGTCCCGTCGAGCGCGGCCTGGAGGGCGCCCCAGCGCACCCCGGCGCCGACCCGGGCGACGCGCGCGCCGGCGTCCACCCAGATGTCGTCGAGCGCCGTCGTGCGCACCAGCACGGTGCCGTCGAGCGCGCGGCTCGCCCCGTGGCCGTTCGGCTGCGCGGACACGGGCACGCCGCGGGCGGCCGCCCAGCGCACGGTCGCGACGACGTCGTGGGCGTCGGCGGCCTGCACCACGGCGAGCGGCCGCTGGTCCACGGCGACGTTCCAGGGCAGGCGTGCGGCGTCCCACTGCGGGTCGCCGGGTGCGACGAGGGTGCCGGTCAGGGCGGCGCGCAGGTCGTCGAGGGCGGTGGTGTCGAGCGGCTCCGGGGCCGCGATCTCGGTGGTCATGGCGACGAGCGTCGTCGCCGGCGGCGCGCCCGGGTATCCCAGGAACCTGGGGAACCTCCGGCCCGCGCCACGGGCCCGAGAATCCCCACAAACATGGGGGTACCGGGACGAAGCGGACAGCGGGACCATCGGAGGATGGCGACGCTGCGCACCGAGCCGGTGCAGGACGGGCTCGAGGCCCTCGCGCGCGCCGGCCTCGGCTGGCAGGACTTCGTGCGCGGGGCGATCACCCTGCTCGGCGCGGCCATCCCGAACGACGCCGCCTGCGTGGGCCCGGTCGACCCGGAGACCGGCCTGCTCACCGGGTCCGTGAAGCGCAACCTCGGCGACGAGAAGGACGCGGAGTTCCTCGAGCACGAGTACGTGACCGACCACGTCAACCTGTTCCGCACGCTCGCCCGCCGGCCCAACCCCGTGGGCATCCTGGCCGAGGACACCGACGGCGACCCCGGGCGCAGCAGCCGGCACCGCGAGATGTTCGTGCCGCACTGGTCGCTGGACCACGAGATGCGGGCCGCGGCGCGCACCGACGGCCACCCGTGGGCGGCCATCGCGCTGTACCGGTCCGGCGAGTCCAGCGGGTTCTCCCCCGCCGAGGCCGACTTCCTGGCGCGCGTCGCCGGGACCGTCGCGGTCGGCGTGCGCGCCGGGCTCGTGACCGCCGCCGCGGCCCGGCCGGAGCGCGCGGCCGCCGGCCCCGCGGTGCTCGTCGTGGACGCGGACAACACCGTGTGCCAGCTGAGCCCCGCCGCCGAGGAGCGGATCGCCGAGCTCGGCGGCGCCGGCTGGGGCGCGCTGCCGACGCCCGTCGCGTCCATCACCTCCGCCGCCCGCGCGCTCGGCGACGGGCGCCTGTCCGTCGTGCCCCGGCTGCGGGTGCGCACCCCGTCGGGGCAGTGGCTGCTGGTGCACGCCGCGCCGCTGGCCGCCCGGGACGGCGCGCGGCGGCAGGTGGTCGTGACGATCGAGGAGGCGCGCCCGCCCGAGATCGTGCCGCTGGTCGTCGCGGCGTTCGGCCTCACCGGCCGGGAGCGCGACGTCGTCGCCGGCGTGCTGCACGGCGACTCGACGCAGCAGATCGGCCGGGCGCTGCACCTGTCGCCCTACACCGTGCAGGACCACCTCAAGGCGGTGTTCGAGAAGGCCGGGGTCGGCAGCCGGCGCGAGCTCGTGGCGCGCGTGTACTTCGACCACTACGCCCCGCGGTACGCCGGGACCCTGGCCCCCTCGGGCTGGTTCGGCTGACCGGTCCGCGCGCGGACGCGTCAGCCGTCGGTGCGGCGCAGCGGGATGCCGAGGATGGTCGGCTCCGGCGCGGCCAGCGTGTCCAGGCCGCCCGGCACCGGCGGGAGCCCGGCGTCCGGTGCCGCCCCGGCCCACACCCGCCACAGCCCGGCGTCCCGGAACACGACGCCCGGCGCGACCAGCCGGCTGCGC
>JAEWGQ010000190.1 GCA_023388235.1 Actinomycetes bacterium
GGCGTGGTCATGGCGACCATCCTCCCATCGCCGACCCCCGCCGCGGGGCCTGCAGGTCCCGCCCGCGCCCGCCGTCCCGCAGCCGTCAGCCCGCGGCGCCGTCCGGGGCCGCGGCCCCCGGGGTCTCCTCCGGGTCCTCGGGCGGCGGGATGCGGCAGAACCACTCGGTGACCAGCCCGGCGGCGGCCAGCACCACGGCGCCCAGCACCGCCAGCCCGGCCGACGCCGCGCGGTCGCGCTGCGCCTCGATGTGCAGGTCGCCGGCCACCTGGAGCACCTGGGCGAGGTACCACCCGGCGAGCAGCGCGCCCGTGTAGCAGGAGGCCTTGGCGAGCACCGCCGTGCGGGCGGCGCGCAGCGGGTCCAGCGTGGGGTGCTTCCCGTGCAGGTACTGCCGCACGGACCAGCCGAGCCCGAGCACCACCGCCGCGATGAGGACGAGCACGGCCACCATGGGCCAGGGCACGGGCGGCAGCGTCCAGGCGCGGCTGGCGAGCAGGCGCAGCACCACCCAGCCCAGCGCCGTCGTCACCGCGGCGAGCAGCAGCAGCGTGCGGACCCGGGTGCGCTGCATCAGGGGTCCAGGCCGGTGGGCGGGGCGGGCGGCTCGTCGAGGTCGCGGGGGTCGTCGTCGTCCACGGCCCCGGGGTCCGGCAGCGCCGCGGGCACCGGGGCGGTCAGCCAGTCGAGCGCGAGCCAGCGGACGCCCTCGCGGTCCGGCGCCGTCGCGGCCAGCGTGGCGACCGGGCCGCCGCCCAGGCCGTGCAGCACCGCGTCGGGCCGCACCTGCGCCCACGGCTGCAGCACGAAGGCCCGCTCGTGCGCGCGCGGGTGCGGCAGCTCCAGGTCGTCCGTCACGGCCGACACCTGGCCGTACACGATGATGTCGATGTCCAGCGTGCGCGGCCCCCAGTGCACGAGCCGCTCGCGCCCGTGCACCCGCTCGATCTCCGCCGTCGCGCGCAGCAGGTCGCGGGGCGACAGCGTGGTGCGGGCGATGACGACGGCGTTGAGGAAGTCCGGCTGCTCGGGGCCGCCGACCGGGCTGGTGCGGGCGAGCGCGGAGACGTCCACGACCTCGAGGCCCGGGGTCGCGGCGAGCTCCGCCACGGCGTCGCGCAGCGTGTCCTGCGCCGCGCCCAGGTTCGAGCCGATGGCGAGCACGACGTCGACGGGCCCGGCCGGGGCCTCGTCCAGCGCGTCCTGCACGAGCTCGCCGTCGACGACCTCCTCGCCCTCGCCCGGCGTGCCCGCGGCGTCCACCGCGGGCAGCGCGGGCAGCGCGAGCGTCGCGTCGTCGGACGGCTCCGCGGCGGGCAGCACGGGGGGCAGCGGCACGGGCGGAACGGGGGCGACCGGCGGGACCGGGGGCACCGGCGGCACCGGCACGGGCGCCGCGAGCGGCTCCAGCACGGGCGCCGTGAGCGGCTCCAGCACCGGCAGCCCCGCGGCCGGCGCAGGCGCACCCTCGGAGGGCGCGGGCGGCGGCTCGACCGGGAGGGGCTCCTCGACCGGGTGCCAGCGGGGCGCCCCGGCGGCGAGCGGCTCGGCGGCCGGCAGCCACGTGCGGTCGCGCCGCACCTCCACCACCACGTCCGCGAAGGGCACGCTGATCGGCGCCTGCGGCTTGTGCACCGCGACGTCCACCGCCTGCACCTGCGGGTGGCCCAGCACGGTGGCGGCGACCCGCTCCGCCACGGTCTCGATCAGGTCGGCGGGCTCGCCGGACAGCACCGCGGCGACCTGCTCGGCCAGCGCGCCGTAGTCCAGGGTGTGCGCCAGGTCGTCGGTCGCGGCGGCGCGGCGCGTGTCCACGTGCGCCACGACGTCGGCGACGAACGTCTGCCCCTCGCGGCGCTCGTGCGGGAACACCCCGTGGTACCCCGTGGCGCTCACGCCCGTCAGGCGGATCCGGTCCAGCCGGTGCCCCCCGCGTCCGACCACGTCGGCCTCGTCGCTCATCGGTCGTCCTTCCCGGACGGCGCCGCCGCCGTCCACCGGGCCGCCACGCGCACCGCGTCGGCCGTCGCTCGTGCCTCGTGCACCCGCACGCACCACGCGCCCGCGGCGGCGGCGAGCGCGGAGACCGCCGCCGTGGCCGCGTCGCGCTCGTGCGGGGGCGCCGGGGTGCCGTCCGGACCGGCCAGCAGGTGGCCGAGGAACCGCTTGCGGGACGCCCCGACCAGCACCGGGAACCCGTCGGCGACCAGCTCGGGGAGCCGGGCCAGCAGCGGCCAGTTCGCGGTCCCGGGCTTCGCGAACCCGAGGCCGGGGTCGAGCACCACCTGGTGGTCGGCCACGCCGGCGGCCCGCAGCTCGGCGACCCGGTCGGCGAGCTCGCGGCGCACGTCGGTCACGACGTCGCCGTACTCGGCGAGGGTGTCCATCACGTCGGCGTGGCCCCGCCAGTGCATCGCGACGTAGACGACGCCGGTGCGCGCGACCACCTCGCGGATCGCCGGGTCGGCCAGCCCGCCCGACACGTCGTTGACGACCACCGCCCCGGCCGCGACCGCCGCGTCGGCGACCTCCGCGCGGGTGGTGTCGACGCTCACGGGCACGCCGCGGCCGGCGAGCTCGCGCACGACGGGCAGCACCCGGTCGAGCTCCTCGGCGACGGGCACGCGGGCCGCGCCCGGCCGGGTCGACTCCCCGCCCACGTCCAGCAGGTCCGCGCCGTCCGCGACGAGCGAGAGCCCGTGCCGCACGGCCGCCTCGGGGGTGAACCACCGCCCCCCGTCCGAGAACGAGTCGGGCGTCACGTTGAGCACGCCCATCACCAGCGTCCGGCCGGCGGACGCCAGCGCGGGCGGGAGCGGCGAGGGGGGACGCACGGAGCCAGCCTAGGGGGTCGGCGGGGGCGCGCCGCGCCTCAGCGCCCGAGGACGAGGCTCATCGCCTCGGCGCGGGTCGCCGGGTCCCGCATCTGCCCGCGCACGGCCGACGTGACCGTCCGCGAGCCGGGCTTGCGGACGCCGCGCATCGACATGCAGAGGTGCTCGCACTCGACGACCACGAGGACGCCGCGCGGCTCCAGCACCTCGACCAGCGCGTCGGCGATCTCGCCCGTCATCCGCTCCTGGACCTGCGGGCGGCGGGCGTACACGTCCACCAGGCGGGCGAGCTTCGACAGGCCGGTCACCCGCCCGGTCGGCCCGGGGATGTACCCGATGTGCGCGACGCCGTGGAACGGCACGAGGTGGTGCTCGCAGGTCGAGTACACCTCGATGTCCTTGACCAGGACCATCTCCTCGTGGCCGATGTCGAAGGTCGCGCTCAGCACGTCCTTCGGGTCCTGCCGCAGGCCCGCGAAGATCTCCTGGTACGCCCGCGCGACGCGCGCCGGGGTGTCCCGCAGCCCGTCGCGCTCCGGGTCCTCCCCGACCGCGAGCAGCAGCTCCCGGATCGCCGCCTCGGCGCGCGGGGCGTCGTACGGCGGGACCTCGTGCGGCGGGCGGTGCGCGCCGCGGCCGTCGGTGCCGGGCACGTCAGGCGTCGGTCTGCCGGGAGGCGGGGCCGAGGTCCGGGGTCTGGCCCGGCGGCACCTCGACGACGCCCACGGCGGGGTGCTCGTCCTTGGCGGCGGCGGCCTCGTCCTCGGGGACGACCGCGCCGTTCTGCTGCGCCTTCTCCGCGGGCGTGAGCACCGGCGGCCGGTCGGACACGGCGCGCTGCTCGCTGGACAGCCAGACCTGGCGCGGCGGGCGCTTCGTGATCGGGCGGAAGATCACCTCGAGCTCGGCCTGGTTGAGCGTCTCCTTCTCCAGGAGCTCCAGCACGAGCGCGTCGAGGACGTCCCGGTACTCGACGAGGATCTCCCACGCCTCGGTGTGCGCGGCGTCCATGAGCCTGCGCACCTCGACGTCCACCGTGCCGGCGACCGACTCGGAGTAGTCGCGGCCGTGGCCCATGTCGCGGCCCATGAAGACCTCGCCCGAGTCCTGGCCGAGCTTCACGGCGCCGACGCGCTCGCTCATGCCGTACTGGGTGACCATCTTGCGGGCCGTGGCGGTGGCCTTCTCGATGTCGTTGCTCGCGCCGGTGGTCGGGTCGTGGAACACGAGCTCCTCGGCCACGCGGCCGCCCATCGCGTACGCGAGCTGGTCGAGCAGCTCGTTGCGGGTGGTGGAGTACTTGTCCTCCGTCGGCATGACCATCGTGTAGCCGAGGGCCCGGCCGCGCGGCAGGATCGTCACCTTCGTCACCGGGTCGGTGTACCGGAGCGCGGCCGCCACCAGGGCGTGGCCGCCCTCGTGGTACGCCGTGATCTTCTGCTCCTTGACCTTCATCACGCGGGTGCGCTTCTGCGGGCCGGCGATGACGCGGTCGATCGCCTCGTCCAGGGCGCGGTTGTCGATGATCTGGGCGTTCGACCGGGCGGTCAGCAGCGCGGCCTCGTTCAGCACGTTCGCCAGGTCGGCGCCCGTGAAGCCCGGGGTGCGGCGCGCGACGGCCGCGAGGTCCACGTCCGTGGCCATCGGCTTGCCCTGCGCGTGCACCTGCAGGATGCGCTCGCGGCCCTTGAGGTCCGGCGCCTCGACCGACACCTGCCGGTCGAACCGGCCCGGGCGCAGCAGCGCGGGGTCGAGGATGTCGGGGCGGTTGGTCGCCGCGATGAGGATGACGTTCGTCTTGACGTCGAAGCCGTCCATCTCGACCAGCATCTGGTTGAGGGTCTGCTCGCGCTCGTCGTGGCCGCCGCCCATGCCCGCGCCGCGGTGCCGGCCGACGGCGTCGATCTCGTCGATGAAGATGATCGCGGGGGCGTTCTGCTTCGCCTGGTCGAACAGGTCGCGCACGCGGCTGGCGCCGACGCCGACGAACATCTCCACGAAGTCCGAACCGGAGATGGAGTAGAAGGGGACGCCCGCCTCACCCGCGACGGCGCGGGCCAGCAGCGTCTTGCCCGTTCCGGGAGGGCCGTTGAGCAGCACGCCCTTGGGGATGCGCGCGCCGACGGCCTGGAACTTGGCGGGCTCCTTGAGGAAGTCCTTGATCTCCTGCAGCTCCTCGATGGCCTCGTCCGAGCCGGCGACGTCGTCGAAGGTGACCTTGGGGGTCTCCTTGGTGACCATCTTCGCCCGGGACTTGCCGAACTGCATGACCTTGTTGCCGCCGCCCTGCATGCCCGAGATCATGATCCAGAAGAACACGCCGATCAGCAGTGCGGGGATGAGGAAGCCGAGGATGTTGACCAGCCAGTTCGGCTGCGGGACCTCGTCATCGTAGCCCTTGGGCAGGTTGGCGTCGTCGACCGCCTTGACCACGTCCGCGCCGCGAGGCGTGACGTAGTAGAACTGCACCTGCGTGCCGAGCGAGCCGTCCGGCTGCTTGAGAGTCAGGTCGACGCGGTTCTCACCGTCGACGATCTTCGCGCTGGACATCTTGTCCTGCTGCAGGAGCTCCAGACCCTTCTGGGTGCTGACGCCCTTGAAGCCCGACATCGTGATCAGGCTCGAGCCGATCCACACGGCGATGATCGCGAGCACGACGTACAGGATCGGGCCGCGGAAGATCTTCTTCACGTTCATGGTGCCCCCACAGTACCGCCTGCTCCTTGTGCACCGGCTGCGTGTTCGCTCTGGGCGCGCTTACGGCTCACGCGGTGCCGACGGGGAAGATGGACGGCCAGTACTCGGCGATCATCCCGCCCTCGACGCGCAGGAAGTCGTGGCC
>JAEWGQ010000268.1 GCA_023388235.1 Actinomycetes bacterium
CCGCCCCGGACCCGACCCGCCCGGCCCGTCCGCGCCGTTAAAGGAGGGTTCTGCCCGACACGCCGCGGCGTGTCGGGCAGAACCCTCCACTCGGCACGGGAAATCCCTCGCCCTGCTCGAGGAGACAGCCGTCCCACCCGAGGAGCCACCCCTCCCCCGCCCGGTGAGCCACCCGCGGACGCCCAGCCGGGGAAGCCACCCGCGCACGCCCTCGCCCCGGGACGCGACGAGGCCCCCTCCGCGGTGCGGAGGGGGCCTCGTCGTGCGGGCCGGCCGTCGTGGCCGGCGCCGGCGTCAGCGGGTGACGACCGCCAGGATGTCGCGCGCGGAGAGGATGAGGTACTCCTCGCCGTCGTACTTGACCTCGGTGCCGCCGTACTTGCTGTAGATGACCTTGTCACCGACCGCCACGTCGAGCGGGACGCGGTTGCCGTTGTCGTCGATGCGACCCGGGCCCACCGCCAGGACCTCGCCCTCCTGGGGCTTCTCCTTGGCGCTGTCCGGGATGACCAGACCGGAGGCGGTCGTCTGCTCCGCCTCGAGCGTCTTGACGACGATCCGGTCCTCGAGCGGCTTGATGGAGACCGACACTGCGGACCTCCCCTTCGCGTGTGAGTGCTGCCTGATGTCCGTTGCCGCGCCGGGATCACGGCCGGCCGTCGTCGCGGGTGCCGGCAGCCGTGCGGTGCGGGTCGGCACTGCGGGAGTGCCGATCAGCACTCTAGGAACCCATTAGCACTCGGTCAAGGCGAGTGCCAACGACGACCCCCGGCGCGGGCCCCGGCGCGACGGTCCGGCGGGTGCGCCCGTGCGAGGATCGCGGGATGGATCCGTCCGGCCTCGCGAAGCTGCTCAGCCCCACCGGCTGGGCGCTGCTGTCCGCCCTGCCCCCGTACGACGAGGCGCAGGCCATGGCGCTGTCCGAGCGGTTGCGCCGGGACGGGTTCGAGGCCGACCTGGTGGCCGCGGCGCTCACGCAGTCGCGGCTGCGGGCGCGCGCGCACGACAAGCTCGGCGAGTTCGCCGACGGCATGCTGTTCACCCCGGCGGGGCTGGAGCAGGCGACGCGCCTGGTGGTCGCCGCGCAGCACGCCCGCCGGTACGTGGCCGCCGGGACCCGGCGCGTCGCGGACCTGACGTGCGGCCTCGGCGCGGACGCGATGGCGTTCGCCGGCGTGGGCCTGCCGGTGCTGGCGGTGGACGCCGACGAGACCACGGCGGCGCTCGCGACGGTGAACCTGCGGCACTTCCCGGAGGCCGAGGTGCGGCACGGCGACGGCCTGGCGCTCGACCTGGCCGCCGAGGGCGTGGACGGCGTGTACGCGGACCCGGCGCGGCGCACGGGCACCGGCACGCGCGTCTTCGACCCCGCCGCGTACGCCCCGCCGCTGGACGCCGTGCTCGCCGTGCGGGAGCGGGTGCCGGCGCTGGGCCTGAAGCTCGGCCCGGGCGTGCCGCACTCCGCGCTGCCCGAGGACGCCGAGGCGCAGTGGGTGTCGGTCGACGGCGACGTGGTGGAGCTCGGGCTGTGGTTCGGGCCGCTCGCCCCGCAGGGCCCGGGCCGCTCCGCGCTGCTGCTCGGGTCCGGCGGCGGGTCGGCGCTGCTCCGCGCCGGCGAGGCGTCCACCGGCGCGCACCCGCCCGTGGGCGCGCTGGGGGCCTACCTGTACGAGCCGGACGGCGCCGTGATCCGCGCCGGGCTGGTGGCCGAGGTCGCCGCCGAGGTGCAGGGACGGCTCGTGGACCGCACGATCGCCTACGTGACCTCCGACGCGCTGCACGCCACGCCGTTCGCGACCGCCTACCGCGTGCTCGACGACCTCCCGTTCGGCCTCAAGCGCCTGCGGGCGTACCTGCGGGAGCGGGACGTGGGCGCGCTGACGATCAAGAAGCGCGGCACGGCCGTCGTCCCGGAGCAGCTGCGCCGCCAGCTCGACCTGCGCGGGTCGGTGCCGGCGACGATCGTGCTCACCCGGGTCGCCGGGCAGCAGCAGGTGCTGCTGGTCGAGCCGGTCGGTGCGCCCGCATGACCACGCCCGCGCGGCTGCCGTTCGCGGCGTCCGAGCGCTCCACGGTCGGCATCGAGTGGGAGCTCGCGCTGGTGGACGCCGACTCCGGCGACCTGCGCCAGGTCGCGAGCACGGTCCTGGACGCCGTCCGGCCCGCGGGGGGCGGCGAGCACCCCGCGATCCGGCAGGAGCTGCTGCTCAACACCGTCGAGGTCGTGTCGGGCGTGTGCCGCACCGTCGGCGAGGCCGGGGTCGACCTGCAGCGCGCCGTGGACGAGGTCCGCACCGTCACCGACCCGCTGCGCGTCGAGCTGATGAGCGCCGGCACGCACCCGTTCGCCCGGTGGGCCCAGCAGAAGGTCACCGACAAGGAGCGGTACGCCACGCTCATCGACCGGACGCAGTGGTGGGGCCGGCAGATGCTGATCTACGGGGTGCACGTGCACGTCGGGATCGAGGACCGGGACAAGGTGCTGCCGATCTCCCGCGCGCTGCTGACGTGCTTCGCGCACCTGCAGTCGCTGTCGGCGTCGAGCCCGTTCTGGGGCGGCAAGGACACCGGGTACGCCTCGAACCGGGCCCTGATGTTCCAGCAGCTCCCGACGGCGGGCCTGCCGTTCCCGTTCGAGCACTGGGACCAGCTCGAGGCGTACGTCGGCGACATGCTGCACACCGGGGTGATCGACGCGTTCGACGAGGTGCGCTGGGACGTCCGGCCGTCGCCCCGGTTCGGCACGATCGAGACCCGGATCTGCGACGGCTCCCCCACGCTGCTGGAGGTGACCGCGCTGGCGGCGCTCACGCACTGCCTGGTGGAGCACTTCTCGACGCTGCTGGACCGCGGGGAGCCGCTGCCGACGGTCCCGCCGTGGTTCGCGCAGGAGAACAAGTGGCGCTCCGCCCGCTACGGGATGGACGCGATCATCATCACGAACGCCGCCGGGGACGAGGAGCTGGTGACCGACGCGGTCGGCCGGCTGCTGCACGACCTGGAGCCCGTGGCGGACCGGCTGGGCTGCGCCGCCGAGCTGGACGCGGTGCGCGTGATCCTGCGCAAGGGCGCGTCGTACCAGCGGCAGCGGGCGGTCGCGCGGCGGAACGCGGGCGAGCTCGACGCGGTGGTCGCGTCGCTGGTGGCGGAGATGCGCGCGGGCCGGCCGCTGTAGCCGGGCTCGCGGCTCAGACGGTGACCGTCTCCAGCGGCATCGTCGAGTCCACACCGATGCCGAGGTCCGACGGGGCCAGCCCGCGCCGGACCACCGCGGCGCCGAGCGCCGCGATCATCGCGCCGTTGTCGGTGCAGTACCGGATGGGCGGGATGCGCAGCTCGATGCCGGCCTCGGCGCACCGCTCGGCGGCCAGGTCCCGCAGCTGGGAGTTCGCGGAGAACCCGCCGCCGACGACGAGGGTGTCGACGCCGTGCCGCCGGCAGGCCGCGATGGTCTTGGCCGTGAGCACGTCGGCGACGGCGGCGGCGAACGACGCGGACACGTCGGCCAGGGGGATCTCCTCGCCGGCGTCCTGCCGGGCCTCCACCCAGCGGGCGACGGCGGTCTTGAGGCCGGAGAACGAGAAGTCGTACGCGTGCTTCTCCTGGTCCTTCGCGGCGGTCAGGCCGCGCGGGAACCGGATGGCCTGCGGGTCGCCCTCGCGCGCCAGGCGGTCGATGTGCGGACCGCCCGGGTAGGGCAGCCCGAGCAGGCGGCCGACCTTGTCGAACGCCTCGCCGGCGGCGTCGTCGAGGGTGGAGCCGAGCTCGTGGACCCCGGTGACGACGTCGTCGATCAGCAGCAGGCTGGAGTGCCCGCCGGAGACGACCAGCGCCATGACCCGGTCGGGGAACAGGCCGTGCACGAGCTCGTCGACCGCGGCGTGCCCGATGACGTGGTTGACGCCGTACAGCGGCTTGCCGAGCCCGTAGGCGAGCGCCTTGGCGGCGGCGGTGCCGACGGTGAGCGAGCCGACGAGCCCGGGCCCGGCGGTCACGGCGACGGCGTCCACGTCGGCGAGCGTGACGCCGGCGGTGCCGAGCGCGCGCTCGACGGTGGGGATCATGGCCTCGAGGTGGGCGCGGGAGGCGATCTCGGGGATGATCCCGCCGAACCGGGCGTGCTCGTCCATGGACGACGCGACGGCGTCGACCAGGAGCTCGCTGCGGTCGGGGTGGGCGCGGACCAGGGCGACCCCGGTCTCGTCGCAGGACGTCTCGATCCCCAGGACGAGCGGCGCTTCGGGCATGGCGTCCATCCTAGGTCGCCGCGGGGACCACCCCGCCCGCCCGGCGCCCGGCCCGTGTGACGCGCTTCACGCGGGTCCCCGGAATGCTCCCGGGTCGTTGCAGATTCAACCGAACATGAGCATCGACACCGCCCCCCGCGCGCTGCGCGTCCCCGCCGAGGTCGCCGACCTGGTGTTCCGGTCCGCGCGCACCGTCAACACCTTCACCGACGAGGAGGTCACCGACGAGCAGGTCCGCGCCGTCTGGGACGTCGTGCGGTGGGGCCCGACCGCGATGAACACGCTGCCGCTGCGCCTGCTGCTCGTGCGCTCCCCCGAGGCCCGCGAGCGCCTGGTCGCCCACATGAGCGACGGCAACAAGGCCAAGACGCTGCGCGCCCCGCTCAGCCTCGTGGTCGCCGCCGACCTGGACTTCCACGAGCACCTGCCGCGGCTCGCCCCGCACATGGCCGGCGCCCGCGAGAACCTCGCCGGCGCCGAGGCCGCCCGCGAGCGCATGTCCCGCGACAACGCGTTCCTGCAGGCGGGCTACCTGATCGTCGGCCTGCGCGCGGCGGGCCTGCACGTCGGCCCGATGACCGGCTTCGACGCCGCCGGCCTGGACGCCGACCTGCTCGCCGGCACGTCCTGGCGGTCGATCATGGTCGCGAACGTCGGCACCGCGCCGGCGGACGTCGAGGGCTTCGGCGTCCCGGCGTCGCACCCGCGCCAGACCCGGCTCGACTTCGAGGACGTCGCCCGCACCCTGTGAGCCCGGACCGGGGCGGGTGGCCGGCTCAGCCCGGCCGCCCGCTCCCGGCCGCGTCGGCGCCGACCGGCCCCGGTCCCCGGGCGAGCCGCAGCCGCATCGTCCAGGCGTCCACGTTCTCCGGCTGGTAGTACCCCTTGCGGCGGCCGAAGCGCTCGAACCCGGCGCGCTCGTACAGCCGCAGCGCCGGCTCGTTGTCCACCCGCACCTCCAGCAGCACGTCCGTCGCCCGCAGCTCCCGGGCGCGCGCGAGCAGCGCGTCGAGCAGCAGCCGCCCGACGCCCCGGCCCTGGTGGTCCGGCCGGGTGCCGATGGTCATCACCTGGCCGTCGTACCCGTCGAACCACAGGCCCGCGTACCCGACGAGCTCCCCGGACCGCTCGTCCTGCGCCCCCACGTACCACCGGCCGGGGCCGTCCAGCTCCTCGGCCAGCGACGCCCGCGACCACGCCCCGGGCCCGAACAGCGCCTGCTCCATCGCCTCCAGGGCGTCGAGGTCCGCGGGCCCGAGCGGGCGCAGCGCGACCGTCATCCGCGGGCGCGCCGCGCGGCGGCGGGCGGCACCGCGTCGGGGCGGCGCAGGTACAGCGGCTCCGTGGGCAGCGTGGTGCCGGGGACGGCGAGGCGCGCGAGGGCGACGCGGGCCAGGTCGGCCGGGTCGACCTCCACGGGGGCGCCCGGCAGCAGGTCCGGGTACAGCGCGGTGCCCGCGCCCACGACGACGGCGCCGGCCGGGAGCCCCTGCTCCGCGAGCGCCGCCGGGGTCTGCACGCCCGGGCCGTCGACGAGCTCGACGCCGCCGCCGGCGGTCACCCGGTAGCGGGCGTGGTAGACCTCCTTGCGCCGGGCGTCCGTGACCACCAGCACCTCGGCGCCCGGGTCGAGGTCGCGCGCGGCGGCCAGCGCGAGCGCGTCGAGCGACGACACCCCGTGCACCGGGACGCCGAGCGCCAGGCCCAGCGTGCGCGCGGTGACCAGCCCCACGCGCAGGCCGGTGAACGGCGCCGGGCCCGTGCCCGCGACGACGGCGGTCAGCGCCGTGCGGTCGACGCCGGCCTCGGCGAGCACCGCGTCGAGCAGCGGCGTCAGCGTCTCGGCGTGCCGGCGGGTCTCGCCGGACGAGCGGGTCGCGAGCGTGCGGCCCGCGTCGTCCACGACGGCGGCGGACGCGGCGGCGGAGGTGTCGAGCGCGAGGACGGGCACCGGGGTTCCTTCCGGGGTGTTCGGGGTTCGGGGGGGGAGTCAGGCGATCGGGTCAGGCGGGCAGCGCGACGCCGCGCCACCGCTCGCCGTGGGCGCGGACGGTCACGGCCCGCACGCCGGCGGACGCGTCGTCGTCGTCGGCGCCCGGACCGGTCTGCGCCCCGCGCGGGCGGCGCAGCGCGACCTCGAGGCGGTCGTCGGCCAGCGACTCGACCAGCCCCTCGCCCCACTCCACCACGGTGACGGACTCGTCCAGCGAGGCGTCCAGGTCGAGGGCGTCGACCTCGTCGAGCGAGCCGAGCCGGTAGGCGTCGACGTGCACGAGGGTCGGCCCGGTGCTGCCGTCCGGCCGCGGGAGCGGCGGGTGCACGCGCGCGATGACGAACGTCGGCGACGCCACCGCGCCGCGCACGTGCAGCCCCTCCCCGATGCCCTGGGTGAGCGTGGTCTTGCCCGCGCCGAGGTCGCCGGTCAGCACGACCAGGTCGCCCGCGCGCAGCAGGCCCGCGAGCGCCACGCCGTACGCGCGGGTCGCCGCGGCGTCCACCAGGTCCACGGTCACCTCGGCCACCGTCGTCGTCCCGCTCACCGCACTCCCTCCGCGACGCGCGTCGCGCCCTCGTCCGTCCGGTCCCCGTCCACGTGCACGCGCGGCACCCGCGCCCCGAGCCGCGCGACGATCTCGTAGCTGATGGTGCCCGCGGCGTCCGCCCAGTCCTGCGCCGTCGGCCCGCCGTCGGCACCCGTGCCGAACAGCACCACCCGGTCCCCCGCGACCTCGGTCGCGTCCGGCCCCAGGTCCACCACCAGCTGGTCCATGCACACCCGCCCGGCGATCGCGACCCGCCGGCCGCCGACCCCGAGCGGGGCCCCGGGCGCGCCGTCGACGCCGGAGGCGTGCCGCGGCACCCCGTCGGCGTACCCCAGCGGCACCACGCCGAGGGTCGTCTCCCCCGGCGTCACGTAGTGGTGGCCGTACGAGACGCCGTGGCCGGCGGGCACCCGCTTGACCGTGGCGAGCTCGGCCTCCACCGTCATGGCCGGCACCAGCCCGAACCGCTCCGGGCCGCCGAGCTGCGGCACGGGCGTCAGGCCGTACACGGCGATCCCCGGCCGCACCAGGTCCAGGTGCAGGGCGGGGTCGGTCAGCGTCGAGGCCGAGGCGGCGATGTGCCGGACCTCGAACCGGGCGCCGCGCGCCTCCGCGTCGTCCGCGACCGCGCGCAGCAGGTCGGCCTGCGCGTGCAGCGTGGGGTGCCCGGGGACGTCGGCGAACGCCAGGTGGGACCAGATGCCGGCCACCCGCAGCACGCCCTCGGCCTCGAGCCGCAGCGCGGCGTCCAGGACGTCCGGCAGGTCCGCGGGCGTCAGCCCGTTGCGGCCGAGCCCCGTGTCGACCTTGAGGTGCACCCGCGCGGTCCGGCCGGTGGCGCGCGCGGCGGCCTCGACCTCCCGCAGCGCCCACGGCGCGGCGACCGACAGGTCGACGTCCGCGGCGACGGCCTCCGCGAGCGGGGCGCCCGGCGCGTACAGCCACGTGAGCACCCGGGCGCGGACGCCGCCGGCCCGCAGCGCGAGCGCCTCCGGCACCTGGGCCACCCCCAGCCAGGTGGCGCCGCCCTCGACCGCCGCGCGGGCGACGGGCAGCAGGCCGTGCCCGTAGGCGTCGGCCTTCACCACCGCCATGACCTGGGCGGTCGGCGCGAGGTCACCCAGGGTCCGCGTGTTGGCGCGCACGACCCCGAGGTCCACCACCGCCCGTGCGGGAAGCTCGCTCACCGTCCCAGTCTCGCACCGCTCGGGCGCCGGCCCGGCACGCCGGCGCCCGCGGGCCGTCGCGCGCCGGTGGTCCCGGGGCGGTGTCAGACCAGCTCGACCACCTGGTCGGCGCGCGCCCGCGTGGCGGCCACGAGCTCGGCGTTGCGCTGGTCGGGGCCGTGCGTCCAGGCGTAGGCGGCGTCGGCCGGCTTGCCGAACAGCTGGTGCCGCGCCACGAGCCGCTCGGCCCGGACGTCCTCGGGCAGGTCCACGTACCAGCACAGGTCCAGCAGGTCCCGGACCGGCGCGAAGCCGTGCGACTCGAGCAGCAGGTAGTTGCCCTCCGTGACGACGAGCGGCACGTCCGCCGGCACCCCGATCGCCCCCGCGACGCCGTTGCGCAGGTCCCGGCGGTACTCGGGCGCGTACACGGTCTCCCCCGGCACGGGTTCCCGGAGCCGGCGCAGCAGCGCCACGTACCCGGCGGCGTCGAACGTGTCGGGCGCCCCCTTCCGGTCCGCGCGGCCGAGGCGCTCGAGCTCGGTCTGCGCCAGGTGGAACCCGTCCATGGGCGCGACCACGCAGCGCCCGGGGAACGCCGCGAGCAGCTGCGCGGCGAGCGTGGACTTGCCCGCCCCCGGCGGCCCGGCGATCCCGAGCAGCCGGCGCACCGGGCGGTCGGACCCGGGCGGCGGGGCGAGCAGCTCGTCGACCCGCCGGCGCAGGTCGTCGCGGAGCGGGGC
>JAEWGQ010000250.1 GCA_023388235.1 Actinomycetes bacterium
CCCTCCTGCGTGACACGGGCCTGGTGACCGTCGACCCGGGGTTCATGAACACCGCGTCGTGCGAGTCGCAGATCACCTACATCGACGGCGACGCGGGGATCCTGCGCTACCGCGGGTACCCGATCGACCAGCTCGCGGAGAAGTCCTCGTTCCTCGAGGTCGCGTACCTGCTGTTCAACGGCGAGCTCCCGACCGCGGACCAGCTCGACGCCTTCGTCGAGCGCGTGAACCGGCACACCTTCGTGCACGAGAACTTCCGCACCTTCATGGGCACGTTCCCGTCCGGCGCGCACCCGATGGCCGTGATGTCCTCGGCGATCAACGCGCTGGCGACGTTCTACCCGGAGTCGCTGGACCCGTTCGACCCCGAGACCGTCGAGCTCGCCACGGTGCTGATCCTGGCGAAGACCCGCACGATCACGTCCTACCTGCACCGCACGTCCCGCGGCGAGCCGCTGCTGTACCCCGACTACTCGCGCGGGTACATCGAGGACTTCCTGCGCATGACGTTCGCGGTGCCGTACCAGCAGTACGACGTCGACCCGACCGTGGTGCGCGCGCTGGACAAGCTCCTGATCCTGCACGCGGACCACGAGCAGAACTGCTCCACCTCCACCGTCCGCATCGTCGGGTCCAGCCACGCGAACCTGTACGCGTCGGTCGCGGCGGGGATCAACGCCCTGTCCGGCCCGCTGCACGGCGGCGCCAACGAGGCCGTGCTGCGGATGCTCGCGGAGATCCAGGCGAACGGCGGCGACGCCAGCGACTTCATGCGCCGGGTGAAGAACAAGGAGCAGGGCGTCCGCCTCATGGGGTTCGGGCACCGGGTCTACAAGAACTACGACCCGCGCGCGGCGATCGTGAAGGAGAGCGCGGACGCGGTGCTCGCCGCGCTCGGCAAGGACGACGAGCTGCTGGACATCGCGCGCACCCTCGAGGAGATCGCGCTGTCCGACGAGTACTTCATCTCCCGCAAGCTGTACCCGAACGTCGACTTCTACACCGGGCTGATCTACAAGGCGATGGGCTTCGAGGAGCGGATGTTCACGCCGCTGTTCGCGCTCGGCCGGATGCCCGGCTGGATCGCGCAGTGGCGCGAGATGATGACGGACCCGCAGACGAAGATCGGCCGGCCGCGGCAGGTGTACTCCGGGTCGCCGGAGCGCGACTACGTGGACATGAACGAGCGCTGAGCCCGGCCGGCGAAACCGGCAATCGCTTCCCCGCATCCGCCCAGGACGAATCGGTCAGACGGGGGCGGACCGGGCCGATCGAGGGGGCATGTCGCCCACTCCGACCGCCGTGCGCGGGACGAGCCGGCGGGCCGTGACTGCGCGAGGGCGGCGCGCAGTGGTGCCCACCGGCGTCGAACGGCCCTTCGGCCCCGAGGAGATCATCGTCTCCAAGACGGACCCCAAGGGCGTCATCACGTACGCCAACGACGTGTTCCTGCGCGTCGCGGGGTACGAGGAGCAGGACATCGTCGGCGCGCCGCACAACGTGATCCGGCACCCCGCGATGCCCCGGGCGGTCTTCCAGCTGATGTGGGACGTCATCCCCACCGGGCGCGAGCTGTTCGCCTACGTCCTGAACCTGGCGGCGGACGGCGGGCACTACTGGGTGCTCGCGCACGTCACGCCGTCGACCGGCCCCGGCGGGTCGATCCTCGGGTACCACTCGAACCGGCGCTGGGTGCCGCCGGGCACGCGCCGGACCGTGGGCGACCTGTACGCGCGGATCCGCGCGGCCGAGGACGCCGAGGCCCGGACGCCCGACGCGCTCGCGGCCGGCACGGCGGCGCTGCACGCGGCGCTCGTCGACGCCGGGGCGACCTACGACGAGTGGGTCTGGTCGCTGGCCGCCGCCGACGACGCCGCGGACGAGCCCGTCCGAGCCCGGGGCGCCCGGTGAGGCCGCTGCGCCGGCGGGCCGCCGACCCCGTCGCCGACGGCCCGGCGCTCGACGACGTCACCCGCGCGTCGCTGGAGCGGATCGCCGCGTTCTGCGAGCGCGTCGCCGACGGCGACCTCGAGGACCGGCTGCCCGCGCTGGACGGCGACCCCGCCGTGCAGCGCGCCCGCGTCTCCCTCAACCGCCTCGCGGACCTGGTGGACGCCTACGTCCGCGAGTCCCAGGCCTCGCTGACCGCCGCGGGGGAGGGCCGGTTCCACCGCCGGTTCCTGCGCCGCGGCATGCCCGGCGCGTTCCGGGACGGCGCCGTGCGGATCGACGCCGCGCGCGCGGGCCTCGAGACCGCCGCGACCCGGACCGCGCGCGACCAGGCCGAGCGCGCCGACCTCGCCGAGCGGATGGTGGTCGTGGCGGCCCGGCTCGCCGAGTCCGCGCACGGCCTGGCGACGTCGGCCACCTCGCTCGCGACGGCCGCGCAGTCCGCCACCACGGCGGCGCGCGACTCCCGCACGACGGTGCAGGGGCTCACGGACACCTCGGCGCAGATCGAGGAGGCCGCGGGCCTGGTCAAGACGATCGCCAGCCGCACCCGCCTGCTCGCGCTGAACGCGGCCATCGAGGCCGCCCGGGCGGGGGAGGCGGGCCGCGGGTTCGCGGTCGTCGCCGACGAGGTCCGCACGCTCGCCGACGACTCCGCCGGGCGGTCGGACGACATCGCCCGCCAGGTGGTCGCCGCGCAGGCGGCGGCCGAGGACGCCGGCCGCGCCATCGGCCGGATCGACGAGATCATCGACGGCATGTCGACGCAGGTCGCCGCGGTCGCCGCCGCGGCCGGCGGGGGCGACGGCGCGGGGCTGGCGGAGCTCGCGGAGCAGCTGCGGGCGGAGATCACGGCCTTCGCGGCGCTGAGCTGACGCGGGCCGGCCGCCGGCGAGGGAGGCGGGCCGCGG
>JAEWGQ010000286.1 GCA_023388235.1 Actinomycetes bacterium
GCCCCGGGCCGGTCCGTCCCGGGGCCGGGCGCGGGCGCGGGGACCGGTCGCGCCGCCGGCCCGGCGGGGCGGGCGGGGGGTGTCGGAGGGGCCACCTAGGATGGCTCGCATGGCCTCGGGTTCCGACTTCGTCCACCTGCACGTCCACTCCGAGTACTCGATGCTCGACGGGGCGGCGCGGGTGGGGGAGATGCTCGCCGAGGCCCAGCGGCTGGGTCAGACCGCGATGGCGATCACCGACCACGGGTACCTGTTCGGGGCGTTCGACTTCTACTCCCAGGCCCGCAAGCTCGGCATCAAGCCGATCATCGGGGTCGAGGCCTACGTCACCCCCGGGACCAGCCGGTTCGACCAGACGCGCGTCCGCTGGGGCGAGGCGCACCAGGCCGCCGACGACGTCTCCGCCCGCGGCGCGTACACCCACATGACGCTGCTGTCCCGGACGACCGAGGGCATGCACAACCTGTTCCGGATGGGGTCGCTCGCGTCCCTCGAGGGGCAGATGGGCAAGTGGCCGCGCATGGACCGCGAGCTGCTGCAGACGTACAGCGAGGGCATCATCGCGACGTCCGGCTGCCCGTCGAGCGAGGTGCAGACCCGCCTGCGGCTCGGCCACTACGACGAGGCCGTGCGCGCCGCGGGCGAGCTGCAGGACATCTTCGGCAAGGAGAACTTCTTCGTCGAGGTCATGGACCACGGCCTGGAGATCGAGCGCAAGACCATCAAGGACCTGCTGCGCGTCGCCGAGGCCATCGGGGCGCCGCTCGTCGCCACCAACGACCTGCACTACACGACCAAGGACGACGCGCACGCGCACGAGGTGCTGCTCGCGGTGCAGTCCGGGTCCACGCTCGACGAGCCCACCTACGACCAGGGCGGCTCCCGGTTCGCGTTCGGCGGCGACGGCTACTACGTGAAGTCGGCCGAGGAGATGCGGCGCACGTGGGCCGAGCTCCCGGAGGCGGTCGACAACACGCTGCTCATCGCGGAGCGGTGCGAGGTCGAGTTCCCGACCGGCGCGAACTACATGCCCCGGTTCCCGGTGCCGGACGGCGAGGACGAGAACTCCTGGTTCATCAAGGAGGTCGAGCGCGGCCTGCACCGGCGGTACCCGGCCGGCATCCCGGACGACGTCCGGGCCCAGGCGACCTACGAGACCGACGTCATCGTCCAGCTCGGGTTCTCCGGCTACTTCCTCGTCGTCGCCGACTTCATCCGCTGGGCGCGGGAGCAGGGCATCCGGGTCGGGCCGGGGCGTGGCTCCGCCGCCGGCTCGATGGCCTCGTACGCGATGGGCATCACCGAGCTCGACCCGCTGCGCCACGGCCTGATCTTCGAGCGGTTCCTCAACCCGGAGCGCGTGTCCTGGCCCGACGTCGACGTCGACTTCGACGAGCGCCGGCGCGGCGAGGTCATCCGGTACGTCACCGAGAAGTACGGCGACGACCGCGTGGCCCAGATCGTCACCTACGGCACGATCAAGGCCAAGCAGGCGCTCAAGGACTCCTCGCGCGTGCTGGGCTTCCCGTTCGCGATGGGGGAGAAGCTCACCAAGGCCATGCCGCCCGCGGTCATGGGCAAGGACATCCCGCTGTCCGGCATGTACGACCCCGAGCACCCGCGCTACGCGGAGGCCGAGGAGTTCCGGCAGGTCGTCGCCGCGGACCCCGAGGCCCAGCGCGTGCTCGAGACCGCCCGCGGCCTGGAGAACCTCAAGCGCCAGTGGGGCGTGCACGCGGCCGGCGTCATCATGTCCAGCGAGCCGCTGATCGACATCATCCCGATCATGAAGCGGCCGCAGGACGGCGCGGTCATCACGCAGTTCGACTACCCGACGTCCGAGGGCCTCGGCCTGATCAAGATGGACTTCCTCGGGCTGCGGAACCTGACGATCCTCGACGACGCGCTGCGCAACATCGTCGCGAACGACAAGGCGCCCATCGAGCTCGAGGACATCCCGCTCGACGACAAGCCGACCTACGACCTGCTCGCCCGCGGCGACACCCTCGGGGTGTTCCAGCTCGACGGCGGCCCCATGCGCGCCCTGCTGCGCCAGATGCGCCCCGACAACTTCGAGGACATCTCCGCCGTCATCGCCCTGTACCGCCCGGGGCCGATGGGCATGAACTCGCACACGAACTACGCGCTGCGCAAGAACGGCCTGCAGCCGATCACGCCCATCCACCCGGAGCTCGAGGAGCCCCTGGCGGAGGTGCTCGACGGCACGTACGGCCTCATCGTGTACCAGGAGCAGGTGCAGAAGGCCGCGCAGGTGCTCGCGGGCTACTCGCTCGGCCAGGCCGACCTGCTGCGCCGCGCGATGGGCAAGAAGAAGAAGGAGATCCTCGACAAGGAGTTCGTGCCGTTCCAGGCGGGCTGTCGGGAGCGCGGGTACTCCGACGCCGCGATCCAGGCGGTCTGGGACACGCTGGTCCCGTTCGCGGGCTACGCCTTCAACAAGGCGCACTCCGCCGGGTACGGCCTCGTGGCGTACTGGACGGCGTTCCTCAAGGCGAACTACCCGACGGAGTACATGGCGGCGCTCCTGCAGAGCGTGCGCGACGACAAGGACAAGCTGGCCCTCTACCTCAACGAGTGCCGGCGCATGCACATCACCGTGCTCCCGCCGGACGTGAACGACTCCGCGGCGAAGTTCACCGCGGTGGGCGGCGACATCCGCTTCGGCCTCACGGGCGTGCGCAACGTCGGCGCGAACGTCGTCGACGCGATCATCCGCACGCGCGAGGAGAAGGGTGCGTTCACGTCGTTCACCGACTTCCTCGACAAGGTGCCGGCCGTCGTCTGCAACAAGCGCACCATCGAGTCGCTCATCAAGGCGGGCGCGTTCGACTCGCTCGGGCACGCGCGGCGAGCCCTGCTCGTCGTGCACGAGCAGGCCGTCGACTCGGTGATCAGCGTCAAGCGCAAGGAGGCGGAGGGCCAGTTCGACCTCTTCGCCGACTTCGGGGGCGCCGACGCCGAGGACGGCATGTCGTTCTCCGTCGACGTGCCCGACCTCCCGGACTGGGACAAGAAGCAGCGCCTCGCGTTCGAGCGCGAGATGCTCGGCCTGTACGTCTCCGACCACCCGCTGTCCGGTCTCGAGCACGTGCTGACGCGCGCGGCGGACACCGGGATCGCCAACCTGCTCGCCGACGAGGGCCGGCCCGACGGCTCCACCGTGACGATCGCCGGCCTCGTGACGTCGCTGCAGCGCAAGATGAGCAAGAACGGCAACCCGTGGGCCGCCGTGACGATCGAGGACCTCGAGGGCGCCGTCGAGGTGATGTTCTTCGGCGAGACGTACCTCGCCTACTCGACCGTCCTCGCCGAGGACCAGGTCGTGGTCCTGCGCGGGCGCGTGCGACGCCGTGACGACACCATGCAGCTCCAGGCGATGGAGGTCTCCCTCCCGGACATCACCGTGGGCGCGGAGTCGCCGCTCGCGGTCAAGGTCTCGCACACGCGCTGCGTCGAGCCCATCATCCTGCGCCTGCGCGAGGTCCTCGCGACGCACCCCGGCTCGGCCGAGGTGCACGTCCAGGTCCTCGAGCCCGGCAAGACGACGGTCGTGCGCGCGGGCGACGGGCTGCGGGTCGAGAAGTCGCCGGCGCTGTTCGGCGACCTCAAGGCGCTGCTCGGGCCGTCCTGCCTGCTCTGACAGCGTGCCGTCGTCGGTCTCCGGCCCTGCGCGCGGTGCCGCACGGGGACGGCGCGTCCCGGACCTGCCCGTGCCGTACCCAGGCGGCACGGCCCCGGCACCGTGTGACGACCGGCACGGGTCGGCTCCGGCCGACGCCGCGCGGCCACGCCTAGACTCGCGAGCGTGATCCGACTCAACCCCGAGCAGCGCGTCTTCGTCACCGAGCGGCACCTGGCCACGCTCACGACCCTGCGCGAGGACGGGAGCCCGCACGTCGTCCCGGTGGCGTTCACCTGGGACCCGGACGCGGGCGTCGTGCGGATCACGACGAACCGCGGGTCGGTGAAGGCGCGCAACGCCCGCCGG
>JAEWGQ010000009.1 GCA_023388235.1 Actinomycetes bacterium
CCGCGGAGGGGCACCTCGCGCGGGTGCGCCGCCGCGTCTACCGCTCGCAGCGCACGCCGACCCGCGTCACCCACCACGCGGCGAGCCTGCGGCAGCTGCCGGCCGGCCCGGCGGTCGTCGCGCTGCGCAGCCAGGGCGCCGCGCGGCACGAGGTGGCCTGGACGGTGTTCCCGCCCGGGGCGGCCGAGGCCGTCGAGCTGCGGTTCGAGACCCGGGACGCGGAGCGCGTCGGGGCGCTCGGGGTGGAGGCCGAGCGGGTGTGCGCGTCGCTCGCGGTGGTGCTCGCGCGGCACGCCCCGCCCGACGGCCGCGCCCTCCCGGGCCGCCCGTCCCCGGCGCGCGCGAGGACCGGGGTGCCCCGCTGACGCCGTCCACCGCGCGTGCACACCGGCGTCCACAGGCCGGCCGGGCGGTGTGCGCTCGATCCACCGGGTCGTGCACAAGGTGGGGACAAACCCTGTGGAAACAACCCGACATATCGCCCAAAAGGGTGGAGATTCTCCACGGTCGGCGCAGCGCCGGGCCACCGCGCGCCGCACCGGGCTGTGGACAACGGCGCCCGGGCACGGAGAAAGGCCCCTCGGAGTAAGCGTCCGAGGGGCCTTCCCCTGACCGTCGTCCCCACGTCCCCGACGGGTCGGGAACCGGCCACCGCTCCGACGTTGCGGCTCCGCCCCGGCACCCGGCGACGGTCCCGGAGGACCGGCCCGTGGGCGGGACGGCGACGATCTGACCCTCGGGGTCCTTACGGGCCGCTGCGTCGTCATCCGCAGCCCGGCCGGTCGCCCGACCGAGGTGGCCCGTCGTTCTCCCTCCGGTCCCGGCCCCGCCGGTGCCGCCACCCGCCGGTCGCCGGCGAGCCGGTGGCCGTGCGGTGGACGGGTGTCCGCCGAGGTCGATGCAGCAGTTCTAGACCTGCGCGGGAGCGCGCCGCAAGGGCCTGGGAGGAGCAGTTCTCGTCCACCGGGGTATGCACATGTTGTCCACAGGTTGACCTGCGTGAGGGCGCGGGACGCACAGGCCTGTGCACAGAATCTGTGGACGACGCCCGCGCGCCGTCGCGGCCGTCCGGCGGTGCGGGCCGTAGCGTCGTCCCCGGATCGAGGCCCCTCGGAGTAAGCGTCCGAGGGGCCTCGCCGTGTCTCAGGCCCGCACGTCGTGCAGGTGGTGCACCACGTCGTGCAGGAAGTACTGCCCGAGCGTGGTCGCGGTGAACACCGAGCCGTTCGAGCGCCGCCCGGGCCGGTCCCACTGGTCGGGGCGCACCGACTGGAACCGGGCCGCGAGCGCCGCGGCGGCGTCCGCGAGCTCGTCGGCGACCCGGCCGGGGTCCTGCAGGTCGTAGCGCTCGGCGGCGGCGGTGGCGTCCTGGTCCCAGTCGGGGAACAGGGGGTCGTCCTCCTCGAGGATCCGGCGCAGCCGCTCGTCGAACACGCGGTGCACGTCGCGCACGTGGGCCCCGTACTCGAGCGCGGACCACACCTCCGGCTCGGGCCGCTCGCGGGCGTCGAGGCGGTTGAGGGCGGCGCGCCAGCGGGGCACGAGGTCGTGGACGGTCCCGGCGAGGTCCGGCCCGGCGACGTCGGTGCCGGCGAACCCGCACTCCGGGCAGCGCTCGTGCAGCACCCAGGTCCAGTCCTTGGCGTCGGGCGCGGCCGGCGCGTAGCCGTCCGTCGCGGGTTCGTCGGGGTCGTCGGGCAGCGGGGCGGCGTTCGCGGTCACGCCCGCACGCTAACCCGAGCCGCGGTCCCGCGGGGAGCGGCCCGTCCATCCTGCGGTCGGCAGGGTAGGCACGCCTTACTTCCTCCGCTACGGTGCTGACGCGGCGTCAGGACGACGTCACGCCCTGCCTCCCGGGAGCCCCGATGACCGCCACGCACGACCTGACCGGGCCCGGCGCCGCCGATCTCGACGCCCCGCTGTCGGTGCTGCTCCGCGAGGGCACCCGCGCCGAGCACGAGGCGGCCGAGGGCACCCGCTTCGTCGAGGAGCTGCTGGGCGGGCGGCTCACGCTCCGCGCGTACGCCGACCTCGCGCTGCAGCTGCACACCGTGTACACGGCGCTGGAGGAGGTCGGCGCGCAGGTCCGGCGCACCCCCGCCGGCGCCGGGGTCGTCTTCGACGAGCTCGCCCGCGTGCCCGCGCTGGAGTCCGACCTCGCGCACCTGCTGGGCCCCGGCTGGCGCGCCGAGGCCGAGCCGCTGCCCGCGACCGCCGCCTACGCGGCCGCCGTCCGGGCCGGCGGGGACGACGTCGGGCCGTACGTCGCGCACGCCTACACCCGCTACCTCGGCGACCTGTCGGGGGGCCAGGTGATCGGGCGCATGGTGCAGCGGCACTACGGCGTCGGCGACGAGGGCGTCGCGTTCTACGCGTTCCCCGCCGTCCCGAAGCCCAAGCCCTTCAAGGACCGCTACCGCGCCCGGGTGGACGCGCTGCCGCTCGGCACCGCCGCGCGCGCCGCGGTGGTCGAGGAGGCCCGGGTCGCGTTCCGGCACAACCGGGCGCTGTTCGCGGCGCTCGGCGAGCGGCACCGGGCCGCCTGAGCCCGGCCGGCCCGGGTGCTGACACTCCGTGCGAGAATGTCAGCATGCCCAAGATCATCGGCGGCTCCCTGCACGAGCACCGCGAGCAGACGCGCCTCAAGCTGTTCGGCGCGCTCTCCCGCCTCATGGCCGAGCAGGGGTTCGACGCGATCACGCTCGCGGACATCGCGCAGGCCGCCGGCGTGGGCCGCACCGCGGTGTACAACCACTTCGCGGACAAGGAGTCGATGCTCGTCGGCTTCATCCTGCACGAGACCGAGCAGTACGTGGCCGCGCTCGAGGCCGAGCTGGCCGGCGTGGACGACCCCACCGAGCAGCTGCGCGCCTACGTGCGCGCGCAGTGCGAGCTCAAGCGGGAGTACCACCTCGCCCCCGGGCCGGACCTGCGCTCCGTGCTGTCCCGCACCACCCAGCAGCGGGTGCGCGAGCACGTCGTCCTCGTCGAGTCGCTGCTGCGGCGCATCCTCGCGGCCGGCATCGAGTCCGGGGAGTTCGCGGAGCAGGAGCTCGGCACCAGCGTCAGCCTGGTGAACGCCTGCCTGAGCGGCCGGTCGCTGCCCGACGACGGCCCCGCACGCGACCGCGCGGTCGACGCGACCGTGCTGTTCGTCCTCCGCGCCGTGGGCGCCGGGGAGCGCGCCGCGAGCCCCGCCGCGCCGGACGCCGCCGCGCCCGTGCTCGCCGCCGCCGTCCCCGCCTGACGGCGCCGTTCACCCACCCGCGCGGGGCGTTCCCGTGTGCGGGACGCGCCGACCGGCGATGATGGGGGCGTGACCGACGCACCGCCGCCGGCCCGGACGAGCGCACCCCGCCGCGACGGGGACGACGCCCGGCACTTCGCGCTGCTCGCGCACCGCCTCGGCGACCTGCTCACGCTGACCGACGTGCACGAGGCGGGGGTGGTCGCCGCCCGCGACGTGCTCGACGCCGGCGTGACGGCGCTCGCGCGCGTCGAGCAGGACGAGTGGCAGGTGCTCGCCACCGACCCCACCGACGAGGCCGGCGCCGTGCAGGACGCCCTGGCGGACGGCGAGGCGGTCCGCGCCCTCGTGCGGCACCGGGAGACCTGGCGGCGCGCCCCGGACGCGCAGCACCCCCGCCCCGCGCTCGTCGCCCCCGTGATCGTCAACGGCGACCTGTGGGGCGTGCTGTGCGCGGTGCGGGACGAGCGCGCCGCCCCGTTCACCTCCGACGACGCGGCGCGCGGCGAGGTGCTCGGCGCGCTCGTCGGCGCGCACATCGCCCGCCTCGACCTCGCCGAGCAGGTCCGGCACCTGGTGTCCGACGACCCGCTGACCGGGCTGAGCACGCGCCGGGTCGCCGACGAGGCCGCGCAGGCCGCCATCGACTCCGGCGACGAGACCTGCATCGTCATGTGCGACGTCGACGGCCTCAAGCGGGTCAACGACGAGCTCGGCCACGACGCCGGCGACGACCTGCTGCGCGCCGTGGCCGCCGTGCTGCGCCGGGCGAGCGGCGGGCTGCCCGGGTCGACGGCCGCCCGCATCGGCGGCGACGAGTTCTGCATCGTCACGTGCGGCATCCCGCGGACCACGGTCGTGCAGGTGGTGGACGCCACGGTCGGCGACTCCGCGCTGCCGCACGGCGCGTCGCTGTCCTACGGCATCGCCTCGTCCGCCCGCGGGTCGCTCGGGGCCGCCCCGACGCCGCGCTCCCTGTTCCGCCGGGCCGACGCCGCGCAGTACCACGCCAAGCGCAGCCACGCCGCGGCCCGCGCCCGGCAGTACCGCGCCGACGACCCCGGCGCCGTGCTGGGCCGCGC
>JAEWGQ010000069.1 GCA_023388235.1 Actinomycetes bacterium
GCTCCGGCCTCCTGGTCCAGGCCGACGACCTGGGCCGCGGCCCGGTGTTCCACGTGGCGGTCGACACCTCCGCGGTGACGCGCGTGACCTCCGACGACGCCGTGCTGACCGACCTGACCGTGAGCCCCGACGGCCGCACGCTGTACGCGATGCGGACCTCCTACACGGCGCCCGCCCACCCGGTGCGGGTCGACCTGGCCGCCGCCCTGGCGACCGGTGAGCCGGTCGCCGCCGAGCCGCTCCCCGCGCCCGCCCCGCTGCCCGACCTGCCGGGCACGCTCACCGAGGTCACCACGACCGCGGAGGACGGGGTGCCGCTGCGCTCCTGGCTGGTGCTGCCCGAGGGTGCGTCGGCCGCCGAGCCCGCGCCGCTGCTGCTGTGGATCCACGGCGGTCCGCTGAACTCGTGGAACGCCTGGTCGTGGCGCTGGAACCCGTGGATCATGGCCGCCCGCGGCTACGCGGTCCTGCTGCCGGACCCGGCCCTGTCGACGGGCTACGGCCAGGACTTCATCCAGCGCGGGTGGGGCGCGTGGGGCGCGGCGCCGTACACGGACCTCATGGCGCTGACCGACGCCGCCGAGGCGCGGGACGACGTCGACGCGACGCGCACCGGCGCCATGGGCGGCTCGTTCGGCGGCTACATGGCCAACTGGGTCGCCGGCCACACGGACCGGTTCCGCGGCATCGTCACGCACGCGAGCCTGTGGGCGCTGGACCAGTTCGGCCCGACGACCGACAACTCCTCCTACTGGGAGCGGGAGATGACGGCCGCGATGGGGCAGGAGAACTCCCCGCACCGGCACGTCGAGAAGATCGTGACCCCGATGCTGGTCGTGCACGGCGACCGGGACTACCGGGTGCCGATCGGCGAGGGGCTGCGCCTCTGGTACGAGCTGCTGTCCCGGTCGGGGCTGCCGGCGGACGAGCAGGGCCGCACGCCGCACCGCTTCCTGTACTTCCCGGACGAGAACCACTGGGTGCTCAAGCCGCAGCACGCCAAGGTCTGGTACCAGGTGGTCGAGCGGTTCCTGGCGGAGCACGTGCTGGGCCTGCCCGAGGGCGAGCTGCCCCCGTTGCCGGAGGTCCTGGGCTGACCCACCCCTGACGCCTGCCTGACCAGCGACGACTCCTGCTCAACCGTGAGGTTGGGCAGGCGTCGCCTGGTGAACCGGACGGTTGAGGACCCCGCTCGCCGTGCGGAGCGCCGCCGGCCCGGACACACTCGCGGCAGCGGCGGGCGACGGTCCCGCCGACCACGCGAAGGGAGCCGGCACATGGGCATCGGAGGCGGCATCGCCCTGATCGTCATCGGCGCGATCCTCACGTTCGGCGTCAGCGACAGCTTCTCCGGGGTGAACCTGACGGTCATCGGCTACATCTGCATGGGCGCGGGCGTGCTCGCGCTGATCCTGGCGCTGGCGCTCAACGCCCAGCGCTCGCACACGACCCACCGCGAGGTCATCGAGCGCCGCGACGGCACCCCGCCGCCCGCGGTCTGACCCGGAGGGCGGGCACCGCCGGGTCGGACAGACCGCCCGAAGGGCTACGACCCGGCGGTGCCCGCTCCTACACTGACCGCACGACGACGACGTCGATGGGGTGTGGCGGGCGATGCCGGACGACAGGACGATGGCGTGGCCCCGGGGCAGCGACCCGGGGACCCTGCTGGCGCGCACCCGCGCCGCCCACGAGCGGTTCCTGTCCGGCGACCCCGCTCCCGAGGCCGCCGGGGCGGTGCGCGCGGTCGTCGCCGCGTCCTGGCTGCGCAGCCTGCGCAGCGGCGTCGACCCGGAGCGCCCGGCGCCGCCCGTGGCGCTGACCGACGCCGACCTGCGCGCCTACCGCCGCGAGCACCCGCTGCGCCCCGCCCTGCCGGTGGTGCGCGGGCTGCTGCTGGACGCGGCCGTCGGCGAGGGCTTCGTCGTCGCGCTCACCGACGTCGACGGCCGGCTGCTGTGGATCGCGGGCGACCCCGCCGTCCAGCGGGCGGTCGAGGGCGTCGGGTTCGTCGAGGGCGCCGCCTGGGACGAGCGGCACGCCGGCACGAACGCCCCCGGGACGGCGCTGGCGACGGGGCGCGACGTGCAGGTGCACGCCGCCGAGCACTGGAGCCGCGCGGTCCACCCGTGGAGCTGCACCGCCACCGTGCTCACGGGGCCGGACGGGCGGATCCTCGGCGCGCTCGACGTGACGGGCCGGGAGGCGGCGGCGTCCGGGCTGATGCTGTCGCTCGTCCGGGCCACCGCCGCCGCCGTCGAGGCCGACCTGCGGGCCCGCAGCCTGGCGCGCGGCGTGGCGCTGCCGGCGGCGGGCGGTGCGGGCACCCGGCTCGAGGTGCTCCGCCCGGGGTCCGGGCTGCTGGTCCGCCCCGCCGAGCCCGCGCGCCCCCTGTCCCTGCGGCACGCCGAGCTGCTGCTGCTGCTCGCGGAGCACCCGCGGGGGCTGCACGCCGACGAGCTCGCGGTGCTGCTGCACCCCGGCGCCATGTCCGACGTGGCCGTCCGCGCCGAGGTCTCCCGGCTGCGCCGGGCGGCCGGGACCCTGGTGGCGCACTCCCGGCCGTACCGGCTGGCGGAGCCGCTGGGCACCGACGTGGCGGCGGTCCGGGAGGCGCTGGCGTCCGGTGACGTGCGCGCCGCGCTCGACCGGTACGCCGGCCCGGTGCTGCCGCGGTCCCGCGCCCCGGGCGTGGAGCGCGTGCGCGAGGCGCTGGCGTCGGACCTGCGGGCGGGGGTGCTCGCCGCGGGCGACCCCGTCGCGCTCGAGCGGTGGCTGGACGGCGACGAGGGCGCCGAGGACTGGCAGGGGTGGGAGCGGCTGGTCGCCGTCACCCCGCCGGGGACCGCCGCGCACGCCCGCGCGGCGAGCCGGCTGGAGCTGCTCGTGCGGTGGCTCGGGACGGGGCCGGCGGCGCATCCCTGGCGCTGATCCCGCGTACCTTGTGACGGCAGGCGCAAAGTCCGCGCGCGTGCTACGGACCCGCACCGCCCCCGGTACCCGATGTGGCCGGGGCGGTACCCAAGACCGGCGCGGGGGGCCGCGCGCGTCCGGGGCGCCCGCGTGCGCCCGGCAGGCTCGGTGCCGGTCGCCCGGACGCGGGAGTCGGGGCCCCTCGGAGAGGACAACGGATGTCGAAGGCGGCGGAACTCAGCCGGGCGCGCAAGTGGATCGTGCTGATCCTCGTCAGCATGGGCAGCTCCACGATCTACGCCCCCGCCTACCTCAAGAACACCTTCTACGACGCGCAGCTCGAGTCGCTGCACATCACCAACACCCAGGTCGGGCAGCTCATGAGCGCCTACGCCTGGACCGCGGTGGTCGTCTACCTGTTCTCCGGCCTGATCGCCGACCGCGTGCGGATGCGCACCCTGTCGTCGACGGGCTTCTTCACCACCGCCGCCCTGACGTTCGCCTACGCGATGCTCCCGTCCTTCGGGATCCTCATCGCGATCTTCATCGGCATGGGCATCAGCTCGATCCTGCTGTGGTGGGGCTGCCGGTACAAGCTGGTCCGGCTGGTCTCCACCGAGGAGGAGTACTCCCGGCAGATCGGCATCAGCTACGGCTTCTACGGCGTCGCCGGCCTGCTCATCGGCGTGATCGGCACCTGGATCCTCGGGGCGTTCGGCGACAGCTCGCAGGCGGCCTTCCAGACGTTCCTGTTCGTCATCGGCGGCATGATCACGCTGCTCGGCGTGCTGTCGCTGGTGTTCATCCCGCGGTTCGACGCGGAGATCAAGACCGGCGGGTCGGTCCGGGACGTCCTGGTGGACGCCGGCCGGGCGCTGACCAACCCCGTGGTGCTGCTGACGTCGGTGGCCCTGTTCTTCGTCTACTTCTTCTACACCTGCACCTCGTACACCGCCCCGTACATGACGGCGCTGGGCGCCGACAGCACGGTGACGAACGTGGTGTCGGTCGTCCGCACGTACGGGATCACCCTGCTGGCCGGCCCGGTGTTCGGGATGCTGGCGCACAAGGCGCGCCGGTCGACCCTCGTCATCTGGATCGGCTCCGTGTGCGCCGCCGGTGCCTTCGCGGTGGTGGCGCTGCTGCCGGGCACCGCGGGGAGCATCACCGCGATCGCGGTGCTGGCCGTCGGCCTGGGCTTCATCTCCAACGGCGTCTTCGGGATCTGCTCCGGCATGCTCACCGAGGGCAAGGTGCCGCTGTCCTCGTTCGGCGCCGCGACCGGCGTGCTGTCGGTGATCGGGTTCCTGCCGGACACGTTCTCGTCCATCTGGCTCGGGTCCGTGCTCGACGACGCCGAGGCCGCGGGCGACGTGACCACCGCGTACCCGACCGTGTTCTGGATCCTCGCGGGCGTCGCCGCCCTGGCCGCGCTCGCCGCGCTCGCCCTGGCGTTCTACGTCCGGACCCACCGGACGCGCCTCGAGCAGACCTACGAGCGCGAGCTCGCCGAGGCGGTCACCGTCTGATGCGCACGGTCGTCGACGTCCTCGCCGCCGTCACCCCGCAGATGCAGGAGGTGCTCCGGACCCAGGCCCGGCTCGCCGCCGAGCACGCCCTGCCCGCCGACGGGACCGGCGCCGACGTGACCGGCACCGACCTGACGGCCCTGCGGGCGGCCTACACCGCCGAGCACCGCTACTGGAACGAGGGCGGTCCCGTCATGGCCCGCACCGTCGACCGGCGGATCGGCGGGGTGGCGGTGCGGGAGCACCACCCGGTGGCGGACGCCGGCGACCGGATCGTCTACCTGCACGGCGGCGGGTTCGTGCTCGGCGACCTGGACAGCCACGACCGCATCATGCGCGAGCTCGCCGCCCGCACGGGCGCGGCGGTGGTCGGCGTGGACTACACGCTGTCGCCCGAGGCCAAGGTGCCCCGGGCCATCGAGGAGTCGGCCGCCGTGGTCCGGGTCGTCGCCGGCGAGTCCGGCGTCCCGGTCGGGCTCGCCGGGGACTCCGGCGGCGCGATGCTCGCGCTGGCCACCGCGCTGCACCTGCGGGACGACGGGGGACCGGCCCTCGGCCCGCTGCTGCTCTGGTACGGCATGTACGGGCTGCGGGACTCCGCGTCCCGGCGCCTGCTCGGCGGCCCCTGGGACGGGCTCGCCCCGCAGGACCTCGAGGCGTACCTCGGCTGGTACACGACCGACCCCGACGACCTGCACCGGCCGGAGGTCGACCTGCTGGCGGCCGACCTGTCCGGGCTGCCGCCGGTCTACGTCGCCGCCACCGACCTGGACCCGCTGCTCGACGACAGCACCGCCCTGGCCCGGCTGCTCGGGCTGCACGGCGTGCCGCACCGGCTCGACGTGTTCACCGGCGTCCTG
The DNA here is from genome assembly GCA_023388235.1 of Actinomycetes bacterium. GTDB lineage: Bacteria > Actinomycetota > Actinomycetes > Actinomycetales > Cellulomonadaceae > Cellulomonas. The sequence continues at coordinate 5,303 of JAEWGQ010000069.1, forward strand.
CACGCGTTCCTGCACTGCTCCCGCGACCTGCCCGAGGCCCGCACGGCCCTGGACCACGCCGCGGCGTTCCACACCGCACACCGAGAGGCGCACTGATGGACTTCCGTCTGACCGAGGACCAGGACCTGATGGTCCAGGCCGTCCGCGAGCTGATGGCCCAGGAGAGCTGGGAGCCGTACTTCGCGGAGTGCGACGCCACGCACACGTACCCGGAGCGGTTCGTCCGCGCGCTGTGCGAGCTCGGCGTCGACACCCTGCTGCTCCCGGAGTCGCACGGCGGCCTGGAGGCCGGCTGGACCACCGTCGCCGCGGTGTGGGAGGAGCTCGGGCGGCAGGGCGTGCCGACGTACGTGCTGTACCAGCTGCCCACCCTCGGCACCGTGGTGGAGGTCGGCACGGCGGAGCAGCAGGAGAAGATCCTGTCGTACGTCGGCACCGGCAAGCAGATCTGGAACTTCGCGATGACGGAGCCGGGCGCCGGCTCGAGCTTCGCCGCGATGTCGACCACCTACACCCGCCGCGACGGCAAGGTGTACCTGTCGGGCCACAAGACGTTCATCACCTCGTCCCTCGGGGTCGACCAGCTGGTGGTCATGGCCCGCAACGCCGACGACATGGACCAGTACACGGAGTGGTTCGTCGACCTGTCGCTGCCGGGCATCACCCGCGAGCCGCTCGAGAAGCTCGGGCTGCGCATGGACTCGTGCTGCGAGATCTACTTCGACGACGTCGAGCTCCGCGAGGAGGACATGTTCGGGGCCGAGGGGCAGGGCTTCGCGCGCACCGTCGCCGACTTCGACCTGGAGCGCTTCCTGGTCGCGGCCTGCGACTACGGCTGGGCGCTGTGCGCGTTCGAGGACGCCGTGCGCTACGCCAACGAGCGCGAGCAGGGCGGCCAGGCCATCGGCCGCTACCAGCTGGTCCAGGACAAGATCACGCGGATGCGCGTCGCCCTGACGAACATGCGGAACATGGTCTACGAGACCGCGTGGAAGGCCGACCACGGGCTGCTCGGCAAGGGCGACTGCTCCATGGCGAAGCTCTACTGCACCCGGGCCGCGGCCGACGTGGTGGACGACGCGATCCAGATCCTCGGCGGCATCGCGGTGACCGGCGCGCACCGGGTGGCGCGGTTCTACCGCGACCTGCGGGTGGAGCGGATCAGCGGCGGCACCGACGAGATGATGGTGCTCACCGTCGCCCGCGCCGCGCTGAAGGAGTACCGCTGATGGCCGGCGCGGTGCCCGAGTTCGGGGTGCTGTCCGGGGTCAAGGTCGTGTACTCCGCGGTCGAGATCGCCGCCCCGACCGCCGCGGCGCTCATGGCCGAGTGGGGCGCGGACGTGGTGTGGATCGAGAACACCCGCACGGGCGACTCGATGCGCGACACCACCTGGGTCAAGGAGATGGAGCGCCGCAACCAGCGGTCCGTCGGGCTCAACCCGTTCACCGACGAGGGCCGCGCGGTCCTGCTCGACCTCGTCGCCGACGCGGACATCTTCATCGAGTCCTCGAAGGGCCCCACCTACGCCCGGCGGGGGATCACCGACGAGCTGCTCTGGGAGCGGAACCCCGCGCTCGTCATCGTGCACGTCTCCGGGTTCGGCCAGTACGGCGTCCCCGAGCGGGTCAACCGCGCCGCGTACGACCTGACGGTGCAGGCCTACTCCGGCTACCTCGCCCAGAACGGGACCGAGGAGCAGCCGATGGCCCCGCTGCCGTACGTCGGGGACTACTTCACCTCGGAGATGGTCACCGCGTCGGCGCTGGCGGCGCTGCACAAGGCCCGGGCCACCGGCCAGGGCGAGAGCATCGACGTCGCGATGTACGAGGTCATGCTGCGGGTCGGCGCGTACTACCTCATGGACTACCTGAACGAGGGCACCCGGTACCCGCGGCCCGGCGCGCGCCACCCGAACCTGTGCGGCATCGGCGAGTACCGGTGCGCCGACGGGTTCATCGGGCTGTGCGTCTACGGCGTCCCGCAGAACAAGTACCTGCTGGAGCGCATCGGCCTCGGTCACCTGTGGGGGACCGAGGACTACCCGGAGGACACGGCGGCGCTCTGGCTCGACGGCCCCGCGGCCGCGCTCATCGAGCAGAAGCTCGACGAGTTCTGCCTGACGCAGAACGCCCGCGAGCTGGAGGACGAGCTGTCCGCCGTCGGGATCGCCGCGAACGCCGTCCTGGAGTTCGACCAGCTGCTCGCGGAGCCGCACCTCGCGGAGCGCGAGGCGATCGTCACCTGGGACACCCAGGCGGGCGAGCCGGTCCGGGGCGTCGGGATCTTCCCGAAGTTCCGCCGCAACCCCGGCCGGATCTGGCGGCCGATGCCCGGGCTCGGGATGGACACCGACGCGGTGCTGGCCGAGGCCGGGTACGACGCCGAGCGGATCGCGACCCTCGCCGAGAACGGCACGATCCGCAGGGGATGAGAGCACTGCCCGAACAGACGCTTCCGGAGCTGTGGCGCTCGCGGGTCGCGAGCCGGGGCGCACGCCCCGCGCTCGTGACCCTGAGCGGCACGTCGGCGCCCCGCACGCACACCTACGCCGAGCTCGACCGGCTGGCCGGCGGCGCCGCGGCGCACCTGGCGGCCCGCGGCGTCGGGCCGGGGGACGCCGTGGTGCTGCACCTGCCGCTCGGTCCCGAGCTGGTGGCCGGCTACCTCGCGGTGTGCGGGCTCGGCGGGGTCGCCGTGGTGCTGCACCCGGACACCCCCGGCGGTGAGTGCGCGCAGGTGGTGGCCCGGACCGGTGCCCGCGTGGCGGTCTGCTGCCCCGCCGTGGCCGGCCGGTACGCGGCGGAGCACGTCGTGGACCCCGCGGCGTGGACCCCCGGCGCACCGGTCCCCGTGGCGCCCGTCGGTCCGCGCGACCCCGCCGCGATCGTGTTCACGTCGGGGTCCACCGCGACGCCGAAGGGCGTGGTGCTCACGCACGCCAACCTGCTGTTCTCCGGCCGGTTCGTGCAGTGGCAGGCCGCCCTGACCGGCGACGACCGGCTGCTCACCACCATGCCCGCGTGCCACGTGAACTTCCAGCTCAACGCGATGCTGCCGGTGCTGGTCGCGGGCGCCACCCTCGTGGTCGCCGACCGGTACTCCGCCCGCCGGTTCTGGCGGCAGGTCCGCGAGCAGCGGGCCACCGTCGTCCAGTCGATCGCGATGATGGTCCGCACCCAGCTCTGCCGGCCCGTCGAGCCGGGGGAGCGGGACCACTGCGTCCGGGAGGTCCTGTACTACCTGCCGATCACCGACGCCGAGAAGGAGGAGTACACCGAGCGGTTCGGCGTCCGGCTGCTCAACTCGTACGGCACCAGCGAGTGCCTGGTCGGCGCGCTCACGGACCCGCCCGCGGGCGAGCGCCGCTGGCCCTCGATCGGCCGGGTCGGGCCCGGCTACCGGGCGCGGATCGCCGACGCCGCGGGCCGCGAGCTGCCCGCGGGGGAGACCGGCGAGATCCAGCTGCTCGGCGAGCCCGGCGTCAGCCTCATGGCCGGGTACCTCGACGACCCCGCGGCGACCGCCGCCCTCTACGACGCCGACGGCTGGATGCACACCGGCGACCTCGGGCACCGCGACGCGGACGGCTGGTTCTACTTCGCCGACCGGCGCTCGCGGGTCATCAAGCGCGGCGCGGAGAACATCGCCCCCGCCCGGGTCGAGGCGGTGCTCGCCGAGCACCCGGCCGTCGCCGAGGCCGTGGTGCTCGGCGTCCCGGACCCCGTGTACGACGAGGCGGTCAAGGCCGTGGTCGTGCCGCGGCCCGGGCACGCGCTCACCGTCGACGGCCTGACCGCGCACTGCGCGGCCCGGCTGCCCCGCTACATGGTCCCCACGGTGGTCGAGCTCGTCGACCACCTGCCCCGGACCCGCAGCTTCAAGGTCGCGACCGGCGCCCTGGGCTGACCTCACGAAAGGACGACAGCAGATGGCGATCGACACCGAGATGGTCGGGCAGTGGTTCGGCCCGTTCGAGCGCGAGTACACCGCCCGGGACCTGAGCCTGTTCGCGCTCGGGTCCGGCTGCGCGATCGACGGCCGCACCGACCTGGAGTACGTGTACGAGAAGGGCATGAAGGTGCTGCCCACCTTCGGCGCCATGCCGATCGTGGACTCCGAGGTCACCCGGACCATCGACTACGGCTACACCTACGCGGGCTCGCTGCACTGGAGCTTCGACCTGCGGTTCCACCGCCCGATCACCGAGCTCGCCGGGACGCTGTCGACCCGCGTGCTGCTCAAGGGCCTGTACGACCGGGGCGAGGGCAAGGGGCTGCTCGCGCAGCACGTCGGCGACACGTACGACGCCGACGGCACCCTGCTGTTCACCAACGAGTCCTGGGACTGCCTCATCTACGACGGCGGCTGGGGCGGCCCGGCGGCGCCGAAGGACCTGGTGGAGATGCCGGACCGCCCGGCGGACGTCGCGGTCGAGGAGCGGATCCCGGAGAACCAGGCGCTCATCTACCGGCTGTCCGGCGACTACCACCCGCAGCACGTCGACTGGGAGTACGCGGCCGAGAACGGGCAGCCGCGGCCGATCCTGCACGCCGTCAGCTTCGCGGGCATCGTCTGCCGGCACGCGATCCGCTCGCTGTTCCCCGGCGAGCCGGAGCGGCTGACCCGGTTCAAGACGCGGATCACCAGCCCCGTCCTGCCCGGGACCACGGTGCGCACCGAGCTGTGGCGGATGGACGAGCACCGCGTGCACTTCCGCCTGGTCGACGCCCAGGACCCGACCGCGAAGCCCTTCCTGAACTGGGGGGTCATCGAGTGGAGGTGAGCCCCGCGGGGCCGCCGGCACCGGGCGCCGCGACCCGGGTGCTGCTGGACGACGTCCCGATGACGCCCTTCCTCAAGCGGGTCACGGGCTTCTCCGCCGGCGGCCCGTTCCTGGACGGGTACGTGCTGTCGATCATCGGGGTCGCGCTCATCCAGCTGACCCCGGCCCTCGACCTCGACGGGCGCTGGACCGCGCTCGTCGGGGTGGCGGCCCTGGTCGGGCTGTTCCTCGGCACCTCGGTCGGCGGCTACCTGACCGACCGGATCGGCCGCAAGCGGATGTTCGTCATCGACATCGTCGGCATCGCGGTGATCTCGCTCGCCACCGCGGTCGTCGACGCGCCCTGGCAGCTGGTGGCGGCGCGGTTCGCCATCGGCGTCGTCATCGGGGCGGACTACCCGATCGCGACGTCGCTCGTCGCCGAGTTCACCCCGCGGCGGTACCGGGCCGTGTCCATGGGGCTCATCGCCGCGGCCTGGTACCTCGGCGCGAACGCCGCGTACCTGGTCGGCTACCTGCTGCTCGACGTCGACGGCGGCTGGCGCTGGATGCTGGCCTCCGCGGTGGTCCCGTGCGCGGCGATCCTCGTGGGGCGCTGGGACATCCCGGAGTCGCCGCGCTGGCTGGCCCGCCGGGGCCGGGAGGACGAGGCCCGGGAGATCGTGCACCGGGTGCTCGGCGCGGACGTCGAGCTCGAGCCGGAGCCGGCCGCCTCGGTGTCCTACGGGACGCTGTTCCGCCGGGGCTACCTCGGCAAGGTCGTCTTCGTCGGGACGATCTGGCTCTGCCAGGCCGTGCCGATGTTCGCGATCTACACCCACGGCCCGCAGATCATGACCGAGCTCGGCTTCGGCGAGCGGCAGGTCGCCACGCTGGGCGAGATCGTGATCGGCACGTTCTTCCTCGTCGGCTGCCTGCCCGCGATGACCTGGGCCAACTCCCTGGGCCGCCGCGGCCTGCTCCTCATGAGCTTCACCGTGATGACCGCCGCGCTCGCGCTGCTGGGCTCGGTCGGCAGCCCCGCGACGCTGCTCGTCATCGGCTGCCTCGGCCTGTACGCCTTCTTCTCCGGCGGCCCGGGCAACCTGCAGTGGCTGTACCCGAACGAGCTGTTCCCGACCGAGATCCGCGCCTCCGCGGTGGGGGCGGCGATGGCCTTCAGCCGGATCGGGACGGTCGTGTCCACCTACGTGCTGCCGGGCTTCCTGCTGGCCCACGGCACCCGGGCCACCATGCTCGCCGGCGCCGCGATCTCCGGCCTCGGCCTGCTGGTGTCCCTGCTGTTCGCCCCGGAGACCCGGGGCCTGACCCTGACCGAGTCGGCCGCACTGCCGCTCGGTCGAAGGAAGAGGACCACGTGAAGATCGTCGTCGCCTACAAGTGGGCCCCGAACCCGCAGGACGCGAGCGTCGGCGCGGACGGCGTCGTCGACTGGCAGCGCGCCAAGCCCGCGGTGTCGGAGTACGACCCCGTCGCCGTCGAGCTCGGCCGGCGGCTGGCCGACGCCACCGGTGGCGAGCTCGTCGGCATCAGCGTCGGCGGCGCCGACGCCGGCTCGCCGATGGCCCGCAAGGCCGCGCTCTCCCGCGGGCTGGACCGGCTGGTCGTGCTCGCGGACGACGCGCTCGCCGGCGCCGACACCACCCGGACGGGGCTGGCGCTCGCGGCGCTGGTCGAGCGGATCGGGGACGTCGACCTGGTGCTGACCGGCGACTCCTCGGTGGACGTGGGCGCGCAGCTCGTGCCCGCCGTGCTCGCCGGGGCGCTGGGCCGGCCCGCCCTGACCGGCGTCACGTCCGTGGCCGGGGAGCCCGGCGCCCTGGTCGTGGAGCGCGCCCACGAGGGCGGGTCGCAGACGCTGGCGCTGACCGGTCCCGCCGTGCTGGCCGTCGCCGCGGACGCCGTGGTGCCCCGGGTGCCCGGGATGAAGGACATCCTCGCCGCCGGGAAGCGCCCGGCCGAGGTGCTGGACGCCGCCGCGGTGCCGGTGCCCGAGCCCGCCGTCGCCGTGGTCGCGACCGCGCCGCCGGAGCTGCGGGCCCGCCGGCGCCGGGTCATCGAGGCGACCGACCCCGCCGCCGCGGCGGCCGAGCTGGTGGCGGCGCTGCGCGCTGACGCCGTCATCTGAGGGAGGACGAGGACATGAGCACGACCATCCTGACCGCGGGCGACGCCCGCATCTCGCAGCTCGTCGCGCTGGCCGCCGGCCCCGTGACCGCCCTCGTGGTCGGCGACCGCGCCGGCGCCGACGCGGTGGCCGCCGTGCCCGGCGTGGACGCGGTGACGTGGCTGCCGCTGCCGGCAGGCGTACCCGCCGAGGCGGCCGCGGCCGCCGTCGCCGACCTCGTGGGGACGCCCGACCTGGTGCTCGCCCCGGCGCGCCCCGCCGAGCGGGTGCTGGCC
>JAEWGQ010000201.1 GCA_023388235.1 Actinomycetes bacterium
CGTACGCCTCGCTCGCGTCGGCCGCGTACGCCGCCATGCGGTTCCCGGCACCGGGCTCGATCGCGTCGAACCGGGCGCGGTTCACGCCCGGGCTCGCCGAGAGCTCGAACGTGGACGCCGCACCCCCCGGGCCGTCGGGCTCGAAGAACACGCGGTAGGCCGGGTCGAGCGGCAGGACCCGGCAGGAGCGGGCGGCGGGCGGCCGGCCGCCGAGGTGACGGAACGGGGCGGCGGCGCCCCGGACGACGACGGAGGTGCGGCGTGACGGGTCGGGTGGTCGTGGTCGGCGGCGGGATCGGCGGCCTCGCGACCGCGGCCCTGCTCGCGCGGGGCGGCGCGGACGTCACGCTGCTGGAGCGGCACGACCGCGTCGGCGGCCGGGCGGGCACGCTCGAGCTGGACGGGTTCCGGTTCGACACCGGGCCGTCGTTCTACTTCATGCCCGAGGTCTTCGACCACTTCTTCGCGCTGATGGGCGAGCGGACGTCCGACCACCTCGACCTGGTGCGGCTCGACCCCGCGTACCGGCTGTTCCCCGAGCCCGCCCCCGGCGCCGACCGGGCCGAGCCCCTGGAGGTCGTCGCCGACCCCGAGGCGAACTGGGCGACGTTCGACCGCCTGGAGCCGGGCGCGGGGGAGGCGCTGCGCCGGTACACCGAGGCGTCCACCGAGGCCTACCGCACCGCCCTCGACCACTTCCTGTATACGACGTTCGAGCGCCCGGACCGGGCCGTCACGGCGGACGTCACGCGCCGCGCCGGCACGCTCGCCGGGCTGCTCACGCAGACCCTCGCGGGCAAGATCGCGCGGACCACCGACCACCCGGTGCTCCGGCAGGTGCTCGGCTACCACGCCGTGTTCCTGGGCTCCTCGCCGTACCGCGTCCCCGCGTTGTACTCGCTGATGAGCCACCTCGACCTCGTCGACGGCGTGCTGTACCCCCGCGGGGGCATGTACACCCTCATCGAGGCGATCGAGCGCCTGGCCGTCGCGCACGGCGTCACGATCCGCACGGGGGCCGACGTGGCCGCCATCGAGGTGGACGACGCCCCGCGCAGCCTGCGGCACCCGCGCCGCACCGGCACCGCGCGCGGCGTCCGCCTGACGTCCGGGGAGGTCGTGCCCGCCGACGTCGTCGTGTCCGGCGCCGACCTGTTCCAGACCGAGACGGCGCTGCTGCCGCCCGCGCACCGCACGCTGCCCGAGCCGTGGTGGGAGGACCGCGGCCCGGGGATCTCCGCGCTGCTCGTGATGGCGGGCGTGCGCGGGGCGCTGCCGGAGCTCGCGCACCACTCGCTGTTCTTCACGCGGGACTGGCCCGGCAACTTCGACGCGATCCTCGGCCCGGCGGGTCGCGGCGCGGCGCGGCCGGCGGACCTGCGGGTGCCGGAGACCGCCTCCCTGTACGTGTCGCGGACGACGGCCACCGACCCGGACGCGGCGCCGCCCGGGCACGAGAACCTGTACGTGCTCGTGCCGTTCCCCGCGGACCCGGCGATCGGCGCCGGCCCGGGCGGGGCGGCGGAGCTCGACGCGCACGCCGACCGCTACCTGGACCAGGTCGCCCGGTGGGCCGGCATCCCCGGCCTGCGCGAGCGCGTCGTGACCCGCCGGGTGGTCGGGCCCGCCGACTTCGCGCGCGACTTCTCCGCCTGGCGCGGCACCGCGCTCGGGATGGAGCACACCCTGGCCCAGAGCGCCCTGTTCCGCCCCGCCGACCGCTCGCCGCGCGTGCCGAACCTGCTGCACGTCGGCGGCGGGACGGTGCCCGGCGTGGGGCTGCCGATGTGCCTCATCAGCGCGGAGCTCGTGGCGAAGCGCCTGCTCGGGGAGACGTCGCCGAGCCCGCTGCCCGCCCCGCTGCGGCCCGGGTTCCTCGACGCGGCGCGCCCCCGCGGCGCCTGGGCCGAGGCGGGTCTGCCGGCCGCGGCGCCGGCGGGCGCCCGGTGAGCGGGATCGCGTACCTGGGCGCGCTGCTGCTGTCGCTCGGGGGGCTCGCGCTCATCGACCGGCGGCTGCGGCTCGCGTTCTGGTCGCACCCCCGCCGCACCGCGGTCTGCCTGGCGGTCGGCGTCGTCGCCTTCCTGCTCTGGGACGTGGCGGGCCTGCTGCTCGGGATCTTCGCGCGCGGCGACAGCCCGCACATGACCGGCCTGCTGCTCGCGCCCGAGCTGCCCGTCGAGGAGGCCGTGTTCCTCACGCTGCTCTGCTACGTCGCCCTGCTCGCGTGGCGGTGGTTCGACCGGCAGTCCGCGCTGCGGCAGCGGTCCCGGGGCGAGGAGGCGGGCCGGTGACGAACATCGTGCTCAACGTGCTCGTGCTCGTGGTCCTCGCCGGGGTGTGCGCGCCGGTGCTGCGCCGGATGCGGGCGGGCGCCCTGGTGTGGACGGCGCTGCACCTGTGCCTGCTGACCATGGTGTTCGACACCGCGATGATCGCGGCCGACCTGTACGTCTTCGACGAGGACAAGATCCTCGGCGTCTACCTGTGGGGGGCTCCGCTGGAGGACTTCGCCTACGCGGTCGCCGCGGCGCTCGGGATGCCGGTGCTGTGGACCGTGCTCGAGCGCCGGGACGCCCGCCGCGCCGGCGGCCCGGCCCGGGAGGAGCGCGCATGAGGGAGGTCCTCGCGGCGTCGCGCCCGTTCTCCTGGATCAACACCGCGTACCCGTTCGCCGCCGGGTACCTGCTCGCCACCGGCGGCCGCGTCGACGCCACGTTCGTGCTCGGCACGCTGTTCTTCCTGATCCCGTACAACCTGCTGATGTACGGCGTGAACGACGTCTTCGACTACGCGTCCGACCTGCGCAACCCCCGCAAGGGCGGCATCGAGGGCGGCCTGGTCGACCCCGCCGCCGCGCGGGCCGTGCACCGGCGGATCCTGTGGGCGGCCGGCCTCGCCGTGCTGCCGTTCCTCGTGTACCTGCTGGCCGTCGGGTCCGTCGCCGCCGGCGCCACGCTGCTCGTGGTCGTGTTCCTTGTCGTCGCGTACTCCGCGCCGGTGCTGCGGTTCAAGGAACGCCCGGTCCTGGACTCGGCGACGTCGGCGATGCACTTCGTCGGCCCGCTGCTGTACGCGCTCGTGCTGGTCGGCGCCGACCTCGGGGCCCGCACCGTGTGGCCCGTGCTCGTCGCGTTCGTGGCGTGGGGCATGGCGTCGCACGCGTTCGGTGCGGTGCAGGACGTGCGGGCGGACCGGGAGGGCGGTATCGCGTCGGTCGCCACGGTGCTCGGCGCGCACGCGACCGTCGTCGGGTCGGTGGTCGCCTACGTCGCGGCCGCCGCGGTGCTGCTCGTGCTGCCCTGGCCGGGGTGGCTCGCCGCGCTGCTGCCGCTGCCCTACGCCGCGAACGCCGCCCGGTTCTGGGCCGTGCGGGACGACGACTGCGAGCGCGCCAACGCCGGGTGGCGGGTGTTCCTCTGGCTCAACCTGGTGGTCGGGTTCCTGGTGACGATGCTGCTGATCGCGGTGGCGCTCACCGGCTGAGCGGCTGCCCGAGCTCCGGCAGCGGCGCGTCCGCGTCGAACGCCGGGGCGTGCAGCAGCGTGACCGTCGCCCAGCCGCGCAGCAGCAGTCCGGCGTCGGTCTCCGACTCCTGGGAGGCCGCGAGCTCCTGGTACGTCAGCATGAGGTTGCCGTGCTCGACCTCGTGCACCCGCGCCTGCACGGCGCCGAACGCCGCCAGCGGCGCGCGCCGCAGCCCCCGGACCTCCGGCAGCGGCCGGTCGGGGACGTTGAGGTTCACCACCCGGTCGGGCAGCTGCGGCTGGTCGACCAGCCAGCGCAGCACGTGCCCCGCGTACGCCCCGGCGGTCGCCCAGTGCTGCGGGCGCGCGTCGGCGATCGACACCGCCAGCCCGCGGATCCCGTGCGTCGCCGCCGACAGCGCCGCGCCGACCGTGCCCGAGTGCAGCACCGCGTGGCCGGTGTTCGCGCCGCGGTTCACGCCGGACAGCACGAGGTCCGGCTTCGGCCCGAACCCGCCGTGCGCCGCGACGAACGCGATCATCCCGGGCGCCGCCCGCACCGCGAAGGACTCCACCCCGTCCGGCAGGTCGGGGGCGTCCCGGCGGTCGACCACCAGCCGGCCGTCCTGCTCGGCGCCGAGCAGCGACGCGCTCGCGCCGCTGGAGTCCCGCGCCGGCGCGGCGACCACCACCTCGTCGGCGCCCGCCTCCCGCGCCACCCGCGCCAGCACCGCCAGCCCGGGCGACTCGATCCCGTCGTCGTTCGTGATCAGGACGCGCATCCCGCTCCTCCCCGCCCGGCCGTGCGCCGGGCCGCTACGCCACCTCGCGGACCGTGATCTGCTCCGCGAACCGCTCGATCTGCTCCCGGTGCCCCGTGCCCAGCCCGCGGCGGGTCACGTTCAGCGCGCCCGCCGCCGCGCCCAGCCGGGCCGCCTCGGTCAGGTGCAGCCCGCGACCCACGCCGACCGCCATGCCCGCCGTCATCGAGTCGCCCGCACCCCGGTGGTCCACCGTCGTCACCGACGGGGCCACCACCTCCGACACCCCCGAGGCCGTCACGAGCAGCGCCGGGTCCGCCGCCCGGGACACCACCATCGCGCCCACCTGCCCGGGAGCCGCCTCGTCCACGTCGATCGGCTCGTCCGGGAACTCGTCGCCGTGGCCCTCCGGCAGCCCGGGCTCGGAGCGCAGGAGCCGGCGCGCCCCCTCGCGCAGGGACGCGACCGACCCGTCCTCCGCCAGGCCGGCCTCCAGCAGCTCCTCGTGCGACATCTTCAGCACGTCGACCCCCGCCCGGGCCGCCTCGACGGCCGCCTTCCCGGACAGGTCCGCGACCGTCCGCACGCCCGCCGCCCGCAGGTCGCCCACCAGCCGCCCGAAGAACGACGGCGGCAGCAGCGGCGACGGGTACGCGCCGGTGATGACGCAGACGTCGGCGTCCAGCGCCTCGACCAGCATCGTCCCGTACAGGTCGTCCAGCTCGTGCCGGTCCAGGCGGGCGGGCGGCATGAACGCCAGCTCGGTGCGGTCGCCGCCGCGGCGGTCGTGCAGGTAGGCGCCGTTGCCGCCGGCGTACGACACCCGCCGCACGCGCAGGTTCTCCACCTCCGCCAGGTGCCCGAGCACCGTGCCGGTCTCCCCGCCGAACGGGCCGCACACCACCACGTCGGCACCCAGGGAGTACGCCATCCGCGCCACCCACAGGCCCTGCCCGCCCGGGTGCACGTGCAGCTCGGGGGACTCGTCGTCCGACCCGCTCTCCAGCGTCACGGTGAGGATCGGCGTGGGGGCGAGCACGCACACACGCGGGTTGCGGCTGGTCGGCACGGGCGTCCTCCGGCGTCGAGTCGGACCCCCATGCTGACGTGCGGGGACGCGGGCCGCACCCGGGGACGTGCCCGGCGGCGGGAACGGCGGCGGGAACGGCCGCGCGCCGGGCGGCGCCGGGACGGGACCGGCCGCGCGGGGCGGTGTGCAGGTCGTGCGGAGGCTCCGCGAGGGCGCCCGGCAGCGGTGGTCGCGCCCTCCGGGCTCGTGTTCGGATGGACGCCGTGATGCGTGCAACCGTGGACGAGCAGACCGCCGAGACCGCCCAGGAGGTGCTGATCCCGCTGCTGTCGGTGGCCGGGGCGGTGGTCGCCGCCCTGCTCCTGGCCGTGCTGATCGGGGCCCTCGTGCGCTCCGTGGCGACGAAGTCGCCCGTGGCCGCCGACCTGTCCCGCCGGTCCAAGCAGCCGCTGCGCGCGGTGCTCGTGGTGATCGCCGTCTGGATCGCGCTGCGGGTCACCGTGCCGGCGGCCACGTGGTCCTCCTCCGACTGGATGGGCGCGGTCGGGCACGTGCTCGTCATCGCCCTGATCGTCGCCGTGACGTGGCTGATCGGGACGCTCGCGTTCGTGGTCGAGGACGCCGCGCTGTCCCGGTACCGGGTGGACGTCAAGGACAACCGGCACGCCCGGCGCGTGCGGACCCAGGTGCAGCTGCTGCGCCGGATCACCGTCGCCGTGCTCGTGGTGGTCGCCGTCGCCGCCGTGCTGCTGACCTTCCCCGGCGTGAGCGCGTTCGGCGCGTCGCTGCTGGCGTCCGCCGGCGTGCTGTCCATCGTCGCCGGCCTCGCCGCCCAGAGCTCGCTGGCGAACGTGTTCGCCGGCCTGCAGCTCGCGTTCACCGACGCCATCCGCGTCGACGACGTCGTGATCGTCGAGGAGGAGTGGGGCCGGATCGAGGAGATCACGCTGACCTACGTCGTCGTGCACGTCTGGGACGACCGCCGGCTGATCCTGCCGTCCACGTACTTCACGCAGACCCCGTTCGAGAACTGGACCCGCCGCGCCGCCGAGCTGCTCGGCACCGTCGAGCTCGACGTCGACTGGCAGGTGCCCGTGGACGACCTGCGCGCGGAGCTCAACCGCCTGCTCGCCGCCACCGACCTCTGGGACCGCCGCGTCGGCGTCCTGCAGGTCACCGACGCCGTGGGCGGGTCGGTCCGCCTGCGCGCGCTCGCCAGCGCCGTGGACGCGCCCACCCTGTTCGACCTGCGCTGCTACCTGCGCGAGGGCCTGGTGGCGTTCCTGCAGCAGTCCGCCCCGCAGGGGCTGCCGCGCACCCGCATCGAGACGACCCGCGGCGCCGCGCTGCCCGTCGCCGAGGTCCGCCCCCGCCCCGGGGTGCCGGCTGCGGCGCCGGCCGCCGCGGACGCGGGCCAGCAGGACGCCCGCCTGTTCACCGGCAGCGTGGAGGCGCTCGAGCGCTCGCGGTCGTTCGCCGGGCCGGGCGAGGACGTGATCGCGGAGCGCGAGGAGCACGCCGCCGACGCGCGCGCCGAGGACGCCACCGACCGCGTGGACGGGTCCGGGCCCGCCGTCGCCGCCGAGCACGCGGGGGACGGGACCGGCGCCGCCGCCGGCGAGCGCCCGGGGACCGGGACCGTGGTGCTCCCGGCGGTCGTCGCCGGGCGGGACGCGGGCGACGCGGGCACCACCCAGGTGCAGCCCGTCGTGGCCGGCCCGGCGGGGTCGTCGCCGGAGCCCGGGCAGCAGGGGTCGTCCGGGCAGCGCACGTCGCCCGAGCAGCCAGG
>JAEWGQ010000260.1 GCA_023388235.1 Actinomycetes bacterium
CCGCGGACCGGGGCGCCGCGGAGCCCGACCCCGCGGGCGTCGTGCCCCCGGCCTGGCACCGCGACCCCGAGGCCCGGGACGCCGCCCGCTCGGCCCGCGCCCGCCGCGGCTGGGCGGACGAACCGACCGACGACCCCGCGGACGAGGACGGCGACCTGCCGTACTCGTTCTACTGACACCACCGCGGCCCCCTAGGCTGCACCCCGGTCGTGGCGTCGGGAACACTCCCGGCCGCCGCGACGCTGAAGCACGAGGACGGCGGGCAGCCACCCGCCCGCGAGACGAACAGGACCCTTCATGCGCACCGCCGAGATCCGCCAGCGCTGGCTCGACTTCTTCGAGGCCCGCGGTCACGCCGTGGTGCCCTCGGCCCCGCTGATCTCGCCCGACCCGTCGACGCTGTTCGTCATCGCCGGCATGGTCCCGTTCATCCCGTACATGCTCGGCGAGCAGACCGCCCCGTGGCCCCGCGCCACGAGCGTGCAGAAGTGCGTGCGCACCCTCGACATCGAGGAGGTCGGCAAGACCACGCGGCACGGCACGTTCTTCCAGATGAACGGCAACTTCTCCTTCGGCGACTACTTCAAGGAGGGGGCGATCACCCACGCGTGGGAGCTGATCACCACCCCCCAGGACCAGGGCGGCTACGGGTTCGACCCGGAGACGATCTGGGTCACCGTCTACGAGACGGACGACGAGGCGGCCGACCTGTGGAAGCGGATCGCCGGCCTGCCGGACGAGCGCATCCAGCGCCGCGGCATGAAGGACAACTACTGGTCGACCGGCGCGCGCGGCCCCGCGGGCCCGTGCTCGGAGATCTACGTGGACCGCGGCCCCGAGTACGGCGCCGAGGGCGGCCCCGTCGTGGACGAGGACCGGTACATCGAGATCTGGAACCTCGTCTTCATGCAGTACGAGCGCGGTGACGGGGGCGGCAAGGAGAACTTCCCGATCCTCGGCGAGCTCAAGCAGAAGAACATCGACACCGGCATGGGTCTGGAGCGCGTCGCGTTCCTGCTGCAGGGCGTCGACAACATGTACGAGATCGACGAGGTCTTCCCGGTCATCCAGGCGGCGCAGGAGCTGTCGGGCCGCCGCTACGGCGCGGACCACGACGACGACGTCCGCATGCGGGTCGTCGCCGACCACGTCCGCTCGGGCCTCATGCTCATGGGCGACGGCGTGACGCCGTCCAACGAGGGCCGCGGCTACGTGCTGCGCCGCCTGCTGCGCCGCGCGGTGCGCGCGATGCGCCTGCTCGGCGTCGAGGACCCGGCGCTGCCGACCCTGCTGCCCGTGTCGCGGGACGCGATGTCCCCGTCGTACCCGGAGCTCGCGCGGGACTTCGACCGGATCGCGCGCGTCGCGTACGCCGAGGAGGAGTCGTTCCGCCGCACGCTGGCCGCGGGCACGACCATCCTCGACCTCGCGGTGTCCGAGGCGAAGGCCCCGGCCGCGTCGGGCGGCACGCCGCTGCTGTCGGGCGAGAAGGCGTTCCAGCTGCACGACACCTACGGGTTCCCGATCGACCTCACCCTCGAGATGGCGGCCGAGCAGGGCGTCTCCGTGGACGAGAAGGCGTTCCGCACCCTCATGCAGGCGCAGCGCGAGCGCGCCCGGGCAGACGCCCTCGCCAAGCGCGCGGGCCGCACCGACACCGCGGCGTACCAGGACCTGCACGCGACCCTCAGCGGGTCCGGCGCGAAGCCCGTCGAGTTCGTCGGGTACGACCGCACCACGTCGCGGTCCCGCGTGGTCGGCCTGCTGGTCGACGGCGTGCCCGCGCCCGCGGCGACCGCCCCGGCCGACGTCGAGGTCGTCCTCGACGTGACCCCGTTCTACGCCGAGATGGGCGGCCAGCTCGCGGACCACGGCACGATCGTGCTCGACGGCGGTGCGACCGTGGAGGTCGACGACGTGCAGGCGCCGGTCAAGGGCCTGCCGGTGCACCGCGGCCGCCTGGTCGAGGGCACGCTGACGCTGGACGAGCCCGGGGTCGCCGCCATCGACACCGAGCGCCGCATCGCGATCAGCCGCGCGCACACCGCCACGCACATGGTGCACAAGGCGGTCCAGGAGTCGCTCGGCCCGACCGCCACGCAGGCGGGCTCCGAGAACGCCCCCAGCCGGGTGCGGTTCGACTTCCGCTCCGGCCAGGCGGTCCCGCAGGGCGTGCTGTCCGAGGTCGAGGAGCGGGTCAACACCCGCCTGCAGGAGGACCTCGAGGTCACCGACGCGGTCATGCCGATCGCGGAGGCGCGCGCGCTCGGCGCGATGGCGCTGTTCGGCGAGAAGTACGGCGACCAGGTGCGCGTCGTGTCCATCGGCGGCGACTGGTCCCGCGAGCTGTGCGGCGGCACCCACGTGCGCCGCTCCGGCGAGCTCGGCCTGGTCACGCTGCTGGGCGAGTCCTCGATCGGGTCCGGCGTGCGCCGGGTGGACGCGCTGGTCGGCGACGGCGCCTACGGGTTCCACGCCAAGGAGCGTGCGCTCGTCGGGCAGCTCTCCGGCCTGCTGGGCGCCCGGCCCGACGAGCTCGCCGACCGCGTGTCGTCGCTGCTCACGCGGCTCAAGGAGTCCGAGAAGCAGCTGGCGTCGGTGCGCGCGGCGCAGGTGCTCGCGGCCGCGGGCACGCTGGCGGCCTCCGCCGAGGACGTCGCGGGCGTGCGGGTCGTCACCCACGACGCCGGCGAGGCGGGCGCGGACGACCTGCGCACCCTCGTGCTGGACGTCCGCGGCCGGCTCGGCGAGTCCGCGCCCGTGGTCGTCGCGGTCGGCGGCGTCGCCAAGGGCCGCCCGGTCGTCGTCGTGGCGACCAACGCGGCGGCCCGGGAGCGCGGCGTGCGCGCGGGTGCGCTCGTGAAGACCGCGTCCGGCCTGCTCGGCGGCGGCGGCGGCGGCAAGGACGACCTCGCGCAGGGCGGCGGGACCGACGCGGCCCGCCTGCCCGAGGCCCTCGCCGGCGTGCGGGACGCGATCCG